>DASXXY010000195.1:0-17207 GCA_036502805.1 Gaiellales bacterium
AGCCCGTCCAGCCGAGGAACGTCTCGTTGGCGCGCGCGACGGTGCCGTCGAGCGCCAGCGTCAGGTAGCCGCAGGGCGCGCGCTCGAAGAGCTGCTCGGCATCCTCCTCGAAGGGCATCCCGTCCATGGCTGCGCCCACGCTACTGCCCGGAGGCCGCGCCGTCACAGGTAGGCGTCGATCGCGGCCACGACCTGGCCGGGCGCGCTGAGGTTCGGGCAGTGCCCGGTCGCGTCGAGGACGACGAGCTGCGAGCCGGCGAGCTCGCGGTGGACGAACTCGCCGACGGCGCGCGGGGCGATCACGTCCTCGCGGCACTGCAGGATCAGCGCCGGCGTGCGCACGCGGGCAAGGTCGGCGCGGTTGTCCGACAGGAACGTGGTGCGCGCGAAGTGGCGCGCGATCTCGGGATCGCTGCGGCAGAAGCTATCGGTCAGCTCGGAGCCGAGCTCGGGGCGGTCGCCGTTGCCCATGATCACGGGCGCCATGGCCTGTGACCAGCCGAGGAAGTTGCTGTCGAGCGACTCCAGCAGGCCGTCGATGTCGGCGCGCGACGCGCCGCCCGTGTAGCCGTCGTCGTCCACGTAGCGCGGCGAGGGCGCGACGAGCACGAGGCTCGAGAAGAGCTCGGGGCGCTCGACCGCTGCGAGCACGCCGATCATCGCGCTGACGGAGTGCCCGACGAAGATCACGTCCCGCAGCGCGAGCGCGTCGCAGAGCTCGAGCACGTCGGCCGCGTAGCCGCCGAGCGTCGAATACTTGAGGGGATCGAACGCGGCGAGCTCGGAGCCGCCCGCGCCGACGTGGTCGAAGAGCACGGTCGGGTGCTCGTCCGCGAAGGCGGGCTCCACGCAGCGCCACATGCTCTGATCGCAGCCGAAGCCGTGCGCGAACACCATCGGCGCGCCGGTGGCGGCGCCGCCGACGCGCACGTTGTTCCTGGCGAGGGCTCCGATCGCGCGATGGTAGCCGACATCCGTCGGGCCATCGCTGCCGGCACGCGCGCCGCTCACGCGAGCGCGAAGCGCAGCTCGACCCGCGTGCCCTTGCCGAGCGCGGACGCGATCTCGACGCTCGTCGCGACCGCGCGCATCACGGCCAGCCCGCGGCCGTGGCAGCCCTCCAGCCGGCGCGCCGCGTCGGTGTCGCCCCGGCCGCCGATGCCCGCGCCCCAGTCCTGCACGACGACCACGATCTCGTCGCTGTCCTGGCGCGCCTCGAGGCGGTAGGTCGAGTGGGGCGCGTCGCCGTCGTAGGCATGCAGGACGCAGTTCGTGCAGGCCTCGGTCACGGCCGTCCGGATGCCCTCCCGCACGTCGTCGGCGACGTCGAGCAGATCGCACAGCTGCGTCACGGCCGCCCTCGCCCGCGGAACGCCGAGCGGTGCCGCGGGGAGATCGAGCGTCAGATCGGGAGCGGGCATCCCTACGGTTGCCCGGATCCCGGCAACCTCAATCGCGCTCGCTCACGTCTGCTGCGCGAGCCCGCCGGAGCTTGCCGGGCAGCGGCGCAGCAAGGGGTTTCGCAGCGGCGCTGGAACGTTTCGTGCGTGACGACGCCCCCTGGGATCGTGCTCGATCGCCACCTCCATCTGGACGATCGCCGCTGGCCGCTCGTGTTCCGGCGCGCGGTGCTCGCCATCGTCGCGCTGATCGTGCTCGCCGCGCTCATCGGCGTCTTCGGCCAGAGGATGGCCTCGAGCCGGGCGACCGGCGATGACGGCTCGCTCACGGTCGCGAGCCCCGAGAGCGTGCGCGGCGGGCTGCTGTTCACGACCAGCTACACGATCGAGGCTCGCCGGGCGATGGCGCACCCGACGCTCGTGCTCGACACGGGCTGGCTGGCCGGGATGCAGATCAACAGCATCGTGCCCCAGCCGGCCGACGAGGCGAGCGTCGACGGGCGCGCGGTGCTCACGTTCGCGGCGATTCCGGCGGGCGGCCGCCAGAGCTACTTCATCGGCTACCAGGTCGACCCGACCACGCTCGGGCGCCAGAGCCAGACGACGCGGCTGCTCGACGGCTCGAGGCCGATCGCGACGGTCGCGCGCACGCTCACGGTGCTGCCCTAGATGGATATCGCGCTCCGAGCCGCGTTCGCGTTCGGCTTCATCTTCCTGCTCACGCGCGTCGTCGGGCGACGCGAGCTGACGTCGCTCGAGCCCTTCGACCTCGTGCTCCTGATCGTCGTCGGCGACCTCGTCCAGCAGGGCATCACGCAGTCCGACTACTCGCTCACGGGGCTCGTGATCGCGGTCGGCACGATGGCGATCCTGACCGTCGGCGCGTCGTGGCTGAGCTTCCGCTTCCCGCGGCTGCGCCCCGTTCTCGACGGCGAGCCGATCGTCATCGTGCGCGACGGCGAGCCCATCGACCGCAACCTCAAACGCGAGCGCGTCACGCTCGGCGAGGTCGAGGCCGAGGCGCGCCTGCAGCAGATCGACTCGCTCGCCAAGATCAAGTGGGCGGTGCTCGAGACGAGCGGCAAGATCAGCTTCCTGGTCGACGACACGCGCTGACGCGATCGACCGCGGCCTGGCCCGGGGAGGTCAGGTCCGCGTCTGGGCGGCGGCGGGGGAGGCCTCCCAGAAGTCGTCGAGCTTCGTCGCGTCCTTGGCGTGGTGGCGCTTCGAGACGGCCCAGAGCTCCACGGGATCGTCGCCCTCGTTGCGATGGGAGCGCGGCGTGCGCGGCGCGACGCGTGCGACCGAGCCGGCGGAGACGTGCTCGACCTCCTCGCCGAAGCGCATGGTGAGCGTGCCGGCCGTGACGATGTAGAGCTCCTCGATCTCGTCGTGGAAGTGGCCCGTCCCCTGCTCGAAGTCGGAGTGCGGCGGCACGCGGATCAGCGTCACCGCAACCTGGTCGCTGCCCAGGGCAGCCGAGAGCGAGCGGAACTCGCCCGGCACGTCCGACCCTGCGTAGGCGTCGTCGACGGCGTCCGCCGGCACGACCGCGTAGCCCTGCTGGAAAGCCATCGCGGCTACGTCCGCGGCTCGGTGTCGCGCTGCTCCGGGTGCGGATCGCCGACGTCGAGCCCATCGCCCTGAGCCGTCGGCTTGGGCTTGATGTCGCGATCCTCGGGGTGCGAGTCGCCGATGTCGAGCTTGTCGCGCTCGCGCGCCTTGACGTCGTCCTCGTCCACGATCGGGTCCGCGGTCTCGCTGGATGCTCGGGAATCAGTCATGCGCTGCTCTCCCCAGGCGTGCGCGAACCTAACCCGCCGTTTGGTGCCGACCCTGCGCGGGCAGCATCGCGCGATGCGGATCGCGATCACCGGCGCCACCGGCAACGTCGGCACCGCCCTCGTGGCGGCGCTCGCCGCCGAGCCCGGGAGCCACGAGCTCGTCGGCATCGCCCGCCGGCCGCCGCCAAGCGGCTTCCCGCTCGCGCGCTTCGTCGCGGCGGACGTCGCGCACGACGATCTCGCGGACGCGTTCGCAGGCGCCGACGCCGTGGTGCACCTGGCCTGGGAGATCCAGCCCTCGCGCGACCGCGCGCGCCTGTGGCGCACGAACGTGCTGGGCTCGAAGCGCGTGCTCGAGGCCGCGACCGCCGCAGGCGCGACGCGCATCGTCGCGGCCTCGTCGCTCGCCGCCTACGGGCCGGGGCCGAAGGATCGCCTCGTCGACGAGAGCTGGCCGCGCAGCGGCATCGCGACCTCGACCTACAGCCTGCACAAGGCCACGCTCGAGCGCCAGCTCGACCTGCACGAGCAGCGGAACCCGGAGCAGCGCGTGATCCGGCTGCGGCCGGCGCTGATCTTCCAGCGCGCATCCGCGAGCGAGCAGCGGCGGCTCTTCGCGGGGCCGTTCGTCCCGAGCCCCCTGCTGCGGCCGGGACGCCTGCCGCTCCTGCCGGACATCGCCGGCCTGCGCTTCCAGGCCGTGCACAGCGCCGACGTCGCCCAGGCCTACCGGCTCGCGCTGCTCGCGAGCGACGCCCGCGGCGCCTACAACGTCGCCGCGGAGCCGGTCCTCGACATGTCCTCGATCGCGCGCGCCCGCCGCGCGCGGACGATCCCCGTCCCGCGCACGCTCGCGCGCTCGGCCTTCGCCGCGGCCTACGGCCTGCGCCTGCATCCGGCCGAGCCGAGCTGGCTCGACCTCGCGCTCGAGACGCCGCTGATCTCCCCCGCCCGCATCGCCGGCGAGCTCGGCTGGGCAGCGCGCCACTCGGCGCTCGCGGCGATCGCCGAGGTGCTCGACGGCATGGCGGACGGCGCGGGCGGCGCGACGCCCCCGCTCGAGGCGCCGCGCGGCATGGGCGGACGGCTCGACGAGATCCGCGGGGGAGTCGGCCGCTCAACGCCTGGCTTCGGCGACTGAGCCGGCGCCTCAGCCGGCCCAGAACTCCGCAACGGCGGCAGGGTCGTCGACACGGATCTCGAGATCGACGATGAGCCCGTCTTCGACGCCGAAGACGAGCAGCTGCACGGAGTCGAGCTGCTCGCCGTGGCGCTCGCCGCGATTGCGCACCCGGGCCGCCACACGGCCCTCGCGCTCGCGCACGGCGAGCGTCTGCGTCGCGAACCACGCCGTCTCCGCGTACGCGGCCACGAGCGCTGTGCGAAACCCCTGCGGGCCGTAGAGATCCTCCTCGACCGGGCTGTGCCACGTCGCATGCCCGGCGACGAGCGCAACGCATGCGTCGAGGTCGCCGGCCTCGCGCGCCCTCAGGAACCGCTCCACGATCTCCCTGCTCACGTCGCTCCCATCTCGTCTCGAGCCGCCCGGAGGCACGCGTCTCGCATCCGTTTGCGCCGTTGCCGGCTGGGCATAGCCGCGCCATGCGAATCCGAATCATGATCCGTCTCCGGGCGACTCGCTCGTGAAGGCGCTCGTCTACCACGGCAAGCGCGACGTGCGGGTCGACACGGTCGACGACCCCTCGCTCGAGAAGCCCAACGACGCGATCATCCGCGTCACCTCGACCGGCATCTGCGGCTCCGATCTGCACCTCTACGAGGTGCTCGGCCCCTACCTCGACAGCGGTGACATCCTCGGCCACGAGCCGATGGGGATCGTCGAGGAGGTCGGCCCGGAGATCACGAACATCAAGCCCGGCGACCGCGTCGTGATCCCGTTCAACATCTCGTGCGGACACTGTCACATGTGCGGCCTCGACCTGCAGTCGCAGTGCGAGACGACGCAGGTGCGGGAGCAGGGCAAGGGCGCCGCGCTGCTCGGCTACACGAAGCTCTACGGCCAGGTGCCGGGCGGACAGGCCGAGTACCTGCGCGTGCCCGAGGCGCAGTACGGGCCGGTCGTCGTCCCCGAGGGACCGGCGGACGACCGCTTCGTCTACCTCTCGGACGTCCTGCCGACCGCCTGGCAGGCGGTCGAGTACGCGGCGGTGCCCGACGGCGGCACGGTCGCGGTCTACGGCCTCGGCCCGATCGGCCAGATGTGCGCGCGCATCGCGCTGCAGCGCGGCGCCGGGCGCGTGTTCGGCATCGACCTCGTGCCGGAGCGGCTCGCGCTCGCGACGGCGTTCGGGATCGACGCGATCGACCTGCGCGAGCACGACGACATCGCCGCGGCGCTCACGGAGCTGACGGGCGGCCGCGGCCCCGACTCCGTGATCGACGCCGTCGGCATGGAGGCGCACGGCGCCCCGCTCGGCCAGCTCGCGCAGAACCTCGCGGGCCTGCTGCCTGACGCGGTCGCGCAGAAGCTGATCGAGAAGGCGGGCGTCGACCGCCTGACCGTGCTGCACGCCGCGATCGACACGGTGCGCCGCGGCGGCACGCTCTCGATCGTCGGCGTCTACGGCGGCATGGTCGACCCGATGCCGATGATGACCCTGTTCGACAAGCAGATCACGCTGCGCATGGGCCAGGCCAACGTCAAGCGCTGGATCGGCGACATCCTGCCGCTGCTCACGGGCGACGGCGATCCCCTCGGCGTCGACACGCTCGCGACGCACCACCTCCCGCTCGCCGCTGCGCCGCAGGCCTACGCGACGTTCCAGGAGAAGAGCGACGGAGCGATCAAGATCCTGTTGCAGCCGTGAGCGCGCTGCCGCTCACGGGCAGGACCGTGGTCGTGACCGGCGCCTCCAGCGGCATCGGCCGCGCGACCGCCGTGGCGTGCTCGCGCCGGGGCGCGAGCGTCGTCGCCGTCGCGCGCAAGCAGGCGGCGCTCGAGTCGCTCGCGGCGACCTGCGCCGGCTGGGGCGGCGAGCTGCATCCGATCGCGCTCGACGTGGCCGGCGACTCGGCCATGGAGGCGATCGCCGACGGCGCCGTCGCGACGTTCGGGCGCATCGACGCCTGGGTCAACAACGCCGGCGTGTATGCGGTCGGCGGTTTCGAGCAGACGCCGCCCGAGGCCTTCGAGCGCGTGCTCGCCGTGAATCTGCACGCGGCCGTGCGGGGCTCGCGCGTCGCGCTCGCGCAGTTCCGGGCGCAGGGCGGGGGCGTGCTGATCAACGTCTCGTCGATGGTCGCCGGGCTCCCGGGCCCGACCGTGAGCGCGTACGCCACGTCGAAGTGGGGCCTGCGCGGGTTCTCGCTCGCGCTGCACGCCGAGCTGCGCGACGAGCCCGCCATCGCCGTCTGCGTCGTCCGTCCGTCGTCGATCGACACGCCGATCTTCCGCCAGACGGCGAACTTCAGCGGGCGCCGCGTCAAGGCGCTGACGCCGACGTATGCGCCCGAGGAGGCCGCGCGCGCGATCGCCGGCCTGATCGTGCGGCCGCGCCGCGAGCTCGTCGTCGGCCGCGCCGGCAAGGCGCTCGTCGCGGTGCGCCATCTCGCTCCCGGCCTCGTCGACCGGATCTTCGCGCAGCGCGCGGTGGACGACCAGTTCGACGGCGACGCGCCCGCCGAGCACACCGACGGCAACCTCTTCGAGCCCGAGCCGCGCTGGGACACGCTCACGGGCGGCTGGCGCGAAGGCGCGGGGGGCTGATTCCAGCATGCCCGTTGAGGTCTGTGGAGCGCCCGCGCGAGGGTTCGTTTGTGCCAGATGTGGCACGAAATGACCGTGCTCCCTCGCCTCAGCCTCGTCTTCCCCGCGACGCCCGAAGGCGTCCCGCGGGCGCGCGCGGCCGTGACGGAGCTGTGTGAGCAGCTCGGGATCGAGAGACGGCAGGCCGACGACATCCGCCTCGCCGTCACGGAGGCCTGCACGAACTGCGTGCTGCACAGCCAGGACGACGAGTCCGGGGATGCGACGTTCGTGCTCGACGCGCGCGTCGCGCGGGACGAGCTCGTGATCGTCGTGCGCGACTTCGGCGGGGGCCTGCTCAACGCTCCGGTCGGACGCGGCGGCCTGGGCCTCGGCATGCAGCTGATCGAGCAGCTCTCCGCGAGCTCGCAGGTCTCCTCCCGGCCGGGGGGCGGAACGCGCGTCTCGATGCGCTTCAGCGTCTCGCCGGCAGCCGCGGAGGTGACGGCGATGCCGAACTCGCTGCAGCTCAGCGACGACGAGGTGCACGCCGTCCGCGGCCTGCAGACGGGCACGAACCGCGTTGCCGCGGACGACCCGGTCTGGACGGCCCTGCGCGACGTCGGCCTCGTCCAGCGCAAGGGCACGGGCGTCCCCGTGTGGTCGCTGACGATGCGCGGCCGGCTCTACCGCACCGCCTAGATGGATCCGCGGCGGCGACGTGATTCGGATTCGGGCGTGCCGGGAAGGCCCTGGGCATGGCTGATCTCACGCGCGAGACGATTCCCCCTGCAGGTCCCGACTATCCACTCGCTCCCGAGGCATCGGAGGCGGGTACGCCGCCTGTCATCCAGCGCGGACGCGACGCTGCGGGCGCTGCGGCCAGGCGGCCGCGCGTCCTCCCCGAGGAGCCCGAGCGCGCCTCCGGCCGCACGGGCGACGGTCGCTGACCGGCGCCCGGGCGACGACGCGGCCGCGCTCGTGAAGCGGCTCGCGGCGTCGAAGCACCGCTCGACGCTCCTGCTGCTGGCGACGTACGTCGCGAGCAGGCTCTCGCGCGGCCGGCACGAGCGCCCGGCGGCACGCGCGCCGGCGCCGGTCGGCCCCGCGGCTGCGGCCGGCGCCGCTGCGCCGACGGGGGGCCGAGGTGAGCCGCGGGAACTGCGCGACCTGCCGGCGAGCGGCTGGCGGGCGACGTTCAGGCGCACCGTCAAGGAGTTCCGCGCGGACGACCTGACCGACTGGGCGGCGGCGCTGACCTACTACGCCGTGCTCTCGCTGTTCCCGAGCGTGATCGTCCTGATCTCCATCCTGGGCCTGGCCGGCCAGTACCCCCAGACGTCGGACGCGCTGCTGCGGATCGTGGGCGAGGTCGGGCCGTCCTCGGCCGTGGACACGTTCCGCGGGCCGATCGAGGACGTCGTCAAGGCCAAGGGCGGCGCCGGCGCGCTGCTCGGCTTCGGCCTCGTCGGCGCCATCTGGTCGGCGTCCGGCTACACGGGCGCCTTCTTCCGCGCCGCGAACGTCGTCTACGAGACGCGCGAGGGGCGGCCGTTCTGGAAGCTGCGGCCGCTGCAGGTGCTCGTGACCACCGTGATGACGCTGCTGCTCGCGCTCGTCGCGATCGCGATCGTCGTCACCGGCGGCCTCGCGCAGGCGGTCGGCGACGTCATCGGCCTCGGATCCGGCACGGTCACCGTCTGGAACTGGGCCAAGTGGCCCGCGCTGCTCGTCATCCTCGCCGGCATGATCGCGGCGCTCTACTACGTCGCGCCGAACGTCAGGCAGCCGGCGCTGCGCTGGGTCACGCCGGGCAGTGCGATCGCCCTCGTGACGTGGATCCTGGCCTCGGGGCTGTTCGGCATCTACGTCTCGCAGTTCGGCTCCTACAACAAGACCTACGGCACGCTCGGCGGCGTGATCGTGTTCCTGACCTGGCTCTGGGTCTCGAACGTCGCGCTGCTCTTCGGCCTCGAGTTCGACGCCGAGCTCGAGCGCAGCCGCGAGCTCGCCGCGGGCGACCGCCGGGCGCTCGACGAGATCCAGCTCGAGCCGCGCGCCGAGCCCAAGCCGGCCTAGAGTCGGGAGCGCCAACGGCGACGTGCCGACCCGTGCGGTCGCCGCGCCGTACGTCCAACGGGAACCTCGCGGTCGGCGGGCGCGACGGCCTGCCGCCACCGGCCCGCCTACTCGTCGTCGCGGCGCTCGGTCAGCTGCGGGCTCGAGAGGTCCTCGGAGTCCTCCGTCAGCACGCCCTGCTCGCGCTCGCCGGCCTCGTCCTTCTGCTCGTCGGCGAGGTCGTCCTGGCCCCTGTCCGGATCGTTCTGCTGATCAGTCATGTACGCCTCGTGCCCCGCCGCGCGAGCGGCAAACGCGGGCGCCGGGCAGCCGCGTTTACCGCCCGCGCGAGCGGAGACTGAGCGGTGTCTCCTCCCCGCGCAACCGAAGGAACCGACTGCATGGCCATCATCGGAATCGCGCTCTCGAGCGAAGAGCGCTCTGCGCCCGAGATCATCCGCGGCGCGCGGCGCGCCGAGGAGGCCGGCTTCCAGGCCGGCTGGATCTCGGATCACTTCCACCCCTGGAACGACGAGCAGGGCCAGAGCCCGTTCGTGTGGTCGCTGCTCGGCGCGCTCTCCGAGGTGACGGAGTCGATGCCCTGGGCGACAGCGGTCACGTGCCCGCTGGTGCGCACGCATCCCGCGATCATCGCTCAGGCCGCCGCGACGACGGCGACGCTGATGCCCGGGCGCTTCCGGCTCGGCGTCGGCACCGGCGAGGCGCTCAACGAGCACATCTTCGGCGACGCGTGGCCGCGTCCGGCGATCCGCCTCGAGATGCTGGAGGAGGCCATCGAGATCATGCGCCGGCTCTGGACCGGCGAGGAGATCAGCCACCGCGGCGAGTACTACGAGGTCGACCGGGCGCGCATCTACTCGCTGCCCGACGAGCCTCCGCCAGTGCTCGTCTCGGCGTTCCACCCCGACGCGCTCGAGCTCGCCGCCCGCGTCGGCGACGGCTTCATCACGACGAAGCCGGACGCCGACAGCCGCACGCGCTATCGCGAGCTGGGCGGCCGCGGGCCGACGCAGAGCGCGTTCAAGTCGAGCTACGGGCCCGACAAGGACGAGGCGATCACGACGGCCCACCGGCTGTGGGCCAACGAGCACCTCGGCGGCAATCTCGCGCAGGTGCTGCCGACGCCCGAGCAGTTCGCGGCGGCCTCGGAGCTCGTGACGCCCGAGATGGTCGCCGAGACGGTGCCCTGCGGGCCCGATCCGGCCGATCACATCGCGAAGGTGCAGGAGTACGTCGACGCCGGCTTCGACGAGATCTACGTCGGGCACATCGGGCCGAACCACGACGAGTTCATCGACTTCTACGCGCGCGAGGTGCTTCCCCAGTTCAGCTGAGGGGCGGTCAGCGCACGGCGTCGCCGATGTCGGCCGCGGCCGAGATCAGCGACGCGTGCGTGATCGCCTGCGGCAGGTTGCCGAGGAACTCGCCGCCGCTGCCGAGCTCCTCGGAGTAGAGCCCGACGTCGTTCGCGAGGCCCGTGAGCTCGTCGAGCACGGCCGCCGCCTCGTCGGCGCGCCCCGCGTGGGCGAGCGCCGATGCGAGCCAGAACGAGCACGGCGTGAAGCGCCCCTCGTCACCCGGCAGCCCGTCGTCGTGGCGGTAGCGATGGAGCAGGTTGCCGCCGCCGCCGAGCTGCTCGCGGATCGTGTCGATCGTGCGGTCGACGCGGCCGGGCGCGGCCCAGCGCTCGTAGCCCATGGAGAGCGGCATCAGCACCGCCGCGTCGTACTCGTCGCCGTGCGCGACGCGCGCATAGGCATCGGTGCCGCGTGCCGCGCAGCTCGCCTCCACGAACGCCGCTGCCTGCGCGGCGGCCTGCCCGAGGCGCTCCGCGAGCGTGGGATCGCCGCCCCCGCGGCGCGCGAGATCCGACGCGCAGTGCAGGCCCACGGCGGTCATCATCTTCGAGTGCGTGTGGTGTGCGTCCTCGCCGCGCTCCTCCCAGATGCCGGCGTCGGGGTACGCCCAGGTCGCGGCGAGATGGGACGCCGAGCGCAGGATGGTGAGCCGCTGCTCGTCCGGCAGCCCGCCGTGCGCGTGGTCGGCATACAGGTGGCAGGCGTGCAGGAGCGTGCCGTAGGTGCTCTGCTGGTACTGGCCGGCCGCGCCGTTGCCGACGCGCACGGGCTGCGACCGGCACCAGCCGGCGAGGTCGAGCTCGCGCTCGGGCGCGCACTCCTTGCCCCGCAGGTCGTAGAGCACGCCGACCTCGCCGCTGTCGGGATCGAGGCGCTCGCGCAGCCACGTGAAGTACGCGCCCGCCTCGCTCGCGCGGCCGAGCTCGAAGAGCGCGTCGAGCACGAGCAGCGAGTCGCGCACCCAGGAGTAGCGGTAGTCCCAGTTGCGCACGCCGCCGACCACCTCCGGCAGCGACGTCGTGCCGGCCGCCAGCACGGCGCCGGTCTGCCGGCTGACGAGCAGCTTGAGCGCGAGGCCGCTGCGGACGACCGCGTCGCGCCACGGCCCGTCGTACTCGAGCGTGCTCGTCCACGCGCGCCACCAGCGCTCCGTCTCGTCGAGCGCGCCTTCGAGCTCGTCGCGGCCGCGCTCGGGCGGCTCCTGCTCGCCCACGGCCATCGTCAGCAGCGCGCGCTCGCCGATCTCCAGGCAGCAGCGGCCGGATGCGCCCGCAGCGTCGATCATCGGCTCGCCGAGGTCCCACGCCTGGACGCGGAGCACGAGGCCCGCGCCGGCCAGGAGCGCGCCGTTCGGCGCGGGCGCGACGCCGGGATCCACGGCGCCGTAGGCGAAGCGCGGGGCGACGCTCCAGGCGAGCTCGACGCTGCCCGAGAGGCACTCGATGCGCCGCACGATCGTGCGGAACGCGCCGTCGTCCTCGACCGCCATGGCGTCCGTGACCCGCAGCGTGCCGGCGGCGGTCGAGAACGTCGTCTCGAGCACGTTCGTGCCGGGCAGGTAGCGGCGCTCGACGCCCCAGGGCGCGAGCGGGAGCAGCGTCGCGCGGCCGCCGCGCGATACGTCGAGCAGGGCGCCGAACACGCTCTCGCCGTCGATCTCGGGCGCGCACAGCCAATCGATCGCGCCATCGGTCGCGACGAGCGCGAGCGCACGGCCGTCGCCGATCGCGGCGTACGCACGCAGCGGCGCGTAGCCGCCGCTGCGACCGTGCTCCCCGGCCGCCACCGCTCCGCCCGCGCTGCTCAGCGCCGGCCGCGCTGGTCGAGCGCGGCGGCACCCGCGAGCGCAGCGACGGTGCCGAGCAGGCCGCGCCGGTGCGCGCTCGCCCAGGCCTGCACGCTGCGCGCCTTGGCGCGATCGTCGAACGCGCCGTGCGTGCCGAGGTCGCCGGGGAACGGCTCGTCGAGATTGTCCGGCCTGTCCGGGTCGGCCGGCCGGGGCGTCTGCTGGCTCGTGAAGCCGGTGCGCCCGAGATAGAGGTCGAGCAGCCCGGGCACGAGCCGCTGGCCGATGATCGCGGCGACGGTCGGGAGGCCGACCCAGTACTCGCGCCGCGGGTGCTCGGCGGCGCGCACGATCGCACGCGCGGCGACCTCCGGCTGGTAGATCGGCGGCACCGGCTGCGGCTCGTGGGGGAGCTTCGAGCGCACCTGGGCGAACTGCGGCGTGTTCATCGCCGGCAGGTGCACGACCGTGACCCTGACCGAGCTGCGGTCGTGGATCAGCTCGCAGCGCAGCGAGGCCGTGAAGCCGACGAGCGCGTGCTTCGCGCCGCAGTAGGCCGCCTGCAGCGGGATCGAGCGGAGGGCGAGCGCCGAGCCGACGTTCACGATCACGCCGCGGTCGCGCGGGAGCATGTAGCGCAGGGCGGCCATCATCCCGTAGACCGAGCCCAGGTAGGTGACGTCGGTCGTGCGCCTGACCTCGCGCGCGACGTACTCCCTGACCGGCGCGAAGACCGACGTCATGGCCACGTTGACCCAGACGTCGATCGCGCCGAGCTCGCGCTCGACCCGCTCGGCCGCGGCGTCCACCTGCTCGGCCTCGGCCACGTCGGCTGCGACGGCGAGCACGCGGCCGCCGTGCGCGGCCCGGGCGACCTCCGCGGCGGCGGCGTCGAGGCTCTCGGCCGCACGCGCGATCAGGGCGACGTCGTAGCCACGGCGCGCGAACTCGATCGCCGTCGCGCGCCCGACGCCGAGCGACGCCCCACTCACCACGACGACGCCTCGAGCCATCCGTCAGCGTTCCCGTCCGCCCCTCGCGCGAAACAGCGCAAGCCATGGCGCGAAGCGGTCTGCGGCCGGTTAGGGCCCCCGCCGTCCGGGTACGACGGCCGCATGAGCAACGATCCCGATCCCGCGGAGCAGTACGGCGGCTATGCCGCCCTGACCGGCTCCTTCCTGCTTGCCACCGCCGGCGCCGTCGCCGGCCTCGAACGCTCGGGCCGGCTGCCGCGCCGGGTCACGCCGGGTGACATCGCGCTGCTCGGCGTGGCGACCTACCAGCTCAGCCGCACGCTCACGCGCGATCGCGTGACGGCCTTCCTGCGGGCGCCGTTCGCCGAGCAGCGCGAGCCGGCCGGTCGCGGCGAGGTCGAGAGCGAGGCCGTCGGCAGCGGTCTGCGGCGCACCGTCGGCGAGCTCGCCATCTGCCCGTTCTGCATGACGCAGTGGGTCGCCGCAGCCGGCCTCGTCGGCCTCTGCGCGGCTCCGCGCTGGACCCGCTTCGCGGCCGGGATCCTGGCCGTCAGGACCGTCGCCGAGGCCGTCAACCTCGGCCACGAGGCGGCCGTCGCGACGATCGACCGGATGGACGACGTCAAGACCCTGACCCACGAGCGCGCGGAGGCCGCGACCGCCGCGTAGGCGTCTCAGGTCGCGAGCAGATCCGCGAGCGATCGGGTGTTGACGACGTCGGCCGTGCCGGCGCGCCCGCGCCGGGCGGTGTGCACGGCGTTCGCCATGTTGGCGAGCCCGCGCAGCGAGTGCGCGTCGGTCGAGCAGACGACGCGCACGCCGGCCGCGACGGCTTCGCGCACGTGCTCGCCCGAGAGATCGAGGCGGTTCGGGAGCCCGTTGACCTCGAGCGCGACGCCCGTCTCGAGCGCCACCTCGATCGTGCGCTCGAGATCGAGCGCGTTCTCGGGCCGATGGCCGATCAGGCGGCCCTTCGGGTGGCTGAGGCAGCGCACGGCGGGGTGGCGCATCGCCTCGAGCACGCGCGCCGTCAGCTCGGCGCGGGGCGCGCGCTGGCCCTGGTGCAGCGAGAGCTGCACCCACTCGAGCTCGGCGAGCACGTCGTCCGGCACGTCGAGCGAGCCGTCGGCGCGGATGTCGCACTCGACGCCGCGCAGCAGCCGGAACGGCGCCAGCTGCTCGTTGGCGGCCGCGATCTCCTCGCCCTGTCGCCGCAGGGCGTCGGCGTCGAGTCCCTCGACGACGGTCACGTGCGGCGTGTGGTCGCAGATCGCCAGGTACTCGTAGCCGAGCTCGCGCGCCGCGGCCCCCATCGCGAGCACGGACGCCCTGCCGTCGGACCAGGTCGTGTGCGCGTGCAGGTCGCCCCGGATCTCCTCCGTGCGGACGAGCGCCGGCGGCTCCCGCTCGGGGCTGGCGTCCCGGATCTCCGGCGGCGGCCAGCCGTAGCCGAGGGCGGCGTAGACGCCCTCCTCGTCGGGGGCGACCGGCAGCGATCCGAGCGCGGCCACGTGCTCGCGCGGTCCGGTGGCGCGGATCAGCGCCGCGCCGAGCGCCGCCGCCGGCGAGACGACGAGCTCGCAGAGCGCGCCCTCGGGGGTGATGCCCGTGTCGGGGTCGAGCAGCGCGACGATCTCGGGCAGCGCCGCAAAGCGTTCGCGGATCGCCGCCGGGTCGTCGGCCGCGACGACGACGGCGAGCCGTGCGGGCGTGTCCAGCCAGCGCCGCGCATCGCCTGCGGCAACGCCGCCGAGCGCGCCGGCGACGCGCTCGGTGAGCTCGCGCGCAGCGGGCAGGAGCAGCCTCGGGACGGCGCGGCGCTCGTCCGCGAGCGCCGCGCGGATCTTGGCCTCCAGCCTCGGGCCGATGCCCTTGACCTCGCGCAGGCGGCCGCTCTCGGCGGCCTCGCGGAACTCCGCGACCGTCGTGATGCCGAGCGCCGCGCCGATCTCCGTGGCGCGCTTCGCACCGATGCCGAGCAGGCGCCCGAGCGCCGCCAGCGCGAGCGGCCGCGAGCGGCGCAGCTCGACCATCTCGGCGATGTCGCCCGTCTCGACGAGCTCGCGCAGGCGGCGCTCGATCGACGGCCCGATGCCCTTCAGCTCGCGCACGCGGCCGTCGCGCACGAGCTGCGCCACCGGCACGGGAGCGGCCCGCACGAGCTCGGCCGCGCGGCCGTAGGCGCGCACGCTGTAGAAGCTCGCGCCCGCGAGCTCGAGCAGGGCCGCGAACTCGTCGAGCCGCTCCGCGACGAGCTCGTTGCCGGGGCCGCTCTCGGTCACGCCCGCAGCCTACGAGCGACTCGCTACTCGTCCTCGCGCTGGACGCGATCGGGCGTGAACGCCGGCAGGCAGACGGCCACGTACTCGCATTCCTCGAGCGTCGAGTAGCGCACGCGCTCGCCGGCGCCCGTGAGGATCGCCTGGCCGGCAGCGACATCCGTGTGGCCGCCCTCGTGCTCGATCCGCAGCGAGCCCTTGAGCACGAGCGTCCACTCGTCGAACGCCGGCGTCTGGAACGGCTCCTTCCAGTCGGCGGGCGCGCGCATGTGCGCGATGCTGACGCCGTCGGTCCCGGTGTTCACGGCGCCGACGTACTCGTCGATGATCTTGCCGCCGGGGACGGGGATGGAGGTGGGGCTCGTGATCAGGCGGGGCATCGTCGCTCCGGTCTCTGGTGCGTTGGCGGACGGATCGTACGGGCCCCGGGCGTGAGCGCGGCCGGTGGTAGCCTCCGCGGCGTGCGCGTCTTCATCATGAGCGACATGGAGGGCGTCGCCGGCGTCACGAAGTGGGCGGAGACGACGGGCGGCGACCCGCTGCACGCCGACCGCTCGCGCCTCTACACCGAGGAGATCAACGCGGCCGTGCGCGGCGCCTACAGCGGCGGCGCGACCGAGGTCGTCGTCATGGACTGCCACGGCGCGGGCGGCGGCTGGTCGTTCAACTCGCTGATCCCCGACCTGCTCGATCCGCGCTGCGATTTCGTCGTGCAGCAGGAGTGGACGGAGTACACGGAGTTCCTCGAGCAGGGCTGCGACGCCGCGCTGTTCGTCGGCATGCACGCGATGGCGGGCACGGCCGACGGCGTCATGAACCACACCGTCTCGGGCACCGGCTGGCGCAACCTCGCGTTCAACGGCACGCTCGTCGGCGAGGCCGGCATCAACGCCGCGCTGTGCGGCACGTGGGGCTGCCCGGTGCTGCTCGTCACGGGCGACCGGGCCGCCTGCCGCGAGGCCGCGGCCCTGCTCGGCGACGGCCTCACGACCGTCGCGGTGAAGCAGGGCCTCGGCCGCTTCAGCGCCCGCCACATCGCGCCGCTGCGGGCGCGGGCGATGATCGAGCAGGCGGCCGCCACGGCGCTCTCCGACCTCGGCGCCGTCGCGCCCTACAGCCCCGGCTCGCCGTGCGAGATCCGCATCGAGCTGGCGACGAGCGAGGAGGTCGAGCGCTACCGCCACCACGCGGTGGTCGAGATCGAGGACGGCCGCACGCTCGTCTCGCGCGCCGACGACTGGTGGACGGCCTGGCGCCAGTTCTACTTCACGTTCTTCCGCGACATCGACTAGACCGCGACGCCGAACCGCTCCAGCAGGCAGTCGCGCCACTCCCCCTCGCCGGCCAGCTCCCGCTCGCTGACCTCGTCGCCGTGCCGCTCGGCCAGCACGAGCTCGCGCAGGCGCAGCCGACCGTCCGGCAGCGCCACGCTGCAGGCGCGTGTCCTCACGAACCCGGATTCGGGTGAGGTCTGCAGGAAGTCGGACATTCCCTGGAACTCCTCCAGCCGCCGCGGCGTGTTGGTGAACACGACGTTCACACCGTTTTGGTGCCGCATCACGCCGTCGGCCACCTGCGCCAGCGGCACCGGCTCCAGCGAGCCCTCGCCAAAGCCGACGTCGACCAGGAAGGGCCGGTCGAGGTCGACCCGCAGCAGCAGGTGGGCCAGCTCCTGGCCGGCGCCGCGCTCGCCCTCCACCCGCGAGCCGAGCAGCGTGACGCGGTAGCCGAGCTGCTCCAGCAGCCAGGCAAACAGTCCGTTCAGCTCGAAGCACCAGCCGCCCCGCCGTCGCTCCACGATCTTCGCGTAGTTGGCGCCCCGGTCGAGCACCAGCCGGCGG
>DASXXY010000196.1:0-2270 GCA_036502805.1 Gaiellales bacterium
GCGGGCCGGCGCCTCGTCGTCGACGATCAGGGCGAGCAGGCTCACGCAGGCCCCGCCCGCCGGGCGGCCTGCTCGATCACGGGGACGGTCGGCAGCACGATCGAGACGAGCGTGCCGAGGCGCGGCGCCGAGACGACGCGCAGGCGTCCCTCGTCGCCGTAGAACGCGGCGATCCGCTGGGCCACCGAGGCGAGGCCGAGCCCCGCGGCGCCCGTGCCGACACCCGCCACCGTGATGCTGTCGGCGAGCTCGCGGGGGATGCCACGGCCGTTGTCGCGCACCGTCACGCGCAGCCGGCCGAGCCGCACCTCCGCCTTGACGACGACGCGCAGCGGCCGGTCGGTCTTGCCGTGCTTGATCGCGTTCTCGACGAGCGGCTGCACGAGGAACGGCGGCACCGGCACCGCGCGCGCCGAGGGCGCGACGCGCACCTCGACGTCGAGCGTGTCGCCGAAGCGCGCCCGCTCGAGCGCGAGGTAGGCCTCGACGTGCACGAGCTCCTCGGACAGGTCGACGAACGCGGCGGGACGCTGCAGCGTCCAGCGGCAGTAGTCGGCGAAGGCGAGCACGAGCTCGCGCGCGTCGGCAGGCTGCGTCCGGCAGTACGCGGCGATCGTGTTGAGCGCGTTGAACAGGAAGTGCGGCTCGATCTGCGCCTGCAGCGCCGCGAGCTCGGCGTTCGCGGTCGCACGCGCGGCCAGGTCGAGCTCGCCGACCGAGATCTCGGTCGAGACGAGCTCGCCGAGCCGGCGCGCGGTCTCGCGATCCTCGTCCGACACCTTGAGCGCGCCCTCCGAGAACAGCACCAGCGAGCCGATCGCATCGCCGCGCACGAGGATCGGGGCGACGATCGCCGACTTGAGCGGGCAGTCGCGCCCGTCGCAGCCGTGCCGCCAGCCGACCGGCAGCCGCGTGACGCGGCGCTCGGCCATCGCCGCCGAGGCGCCCGGCGGCGCAGGCCGCCCCGCGCCGTGGTGGTCGCCGCCGAGGCCGACGTGCGCGATCACGGCGGAGAGGTCGGTGACGGCGACCGCCCCGTAGCCGAGCCGCGACTGCGCCTCGAAGGCGAGGATCTGCGCGCTCTGCGCGTCGAGTCCCGAGCGCAGGTGCGGCCGCGCTGCCTCGAGCACGCCGAGGATCTTCGCGGCGGGCGCCTGCTCCGGCTCGACCATCTGCGCCGACGCCGAGCGCACGAGGCCCATCCACGCGACCAGCGCGAGCGTCGAGAGCGCGACGACGGGCACGAGCCAGAGCAGCGAGGTCGCGGTCTCCTGCAGCACGAGGCCGGCGATCGCGACGACGATCGCCTGCCCGAGCCCGAGCGCCGCGGCGGCGAGCAGGGGTCCGCGGAGCGCCGACCAGCGCCGCCCGACGCGGCCGGCGGCGGGCCGCCGGCCCGTGGAGGCCCAGACGAAGCCCTCCGAGCGTCGCTCTGCGGCCATGCGCAGACTGTAGGCGGTTGCCGTTACGGGCGAGGCTTGCGGAGCGCCTGCAGCTCGGCCCACGAGCGCGTGTTCGCGACGTCGTCCGCGGTCGCCCAGGCGCGACGCGCCATCGCGACGCCGAGCGAGCGGTGCGCGAACGACGTGGTGCGGTGCGCGTCGGTCGAGATCACGAGCTTGACGCCGGCGTCGATCGCCGCGCGCGCGTGCGCCGGGCGCAGGTCGAGCCGGGCCGGGCCGCAGTTGATCTCGAGGAACGTGTGCGTGCGCGCGGCCGCCGCGCAGACCGCCTGCACGTCGAACTCGTAGCCCTCGCGCCGGCCGAGCAGCCGGCCCGAGGGGTGCGCGAGCACGTCGACGTAGGGGTTCTCGATCGCGGCCAGCATGCGCTTCGTGGCGCGGTCCGCGTCCTGGCGCTGGCCGACGTGCAGCGAGGCCACGACCCAGTCGAGCTGGGCGAGCAGCGCGTCGTCGTAGTAGAGGGTGCCGTCGACCATCACGTCCACCTCGGCGCCCGCGAGCAGGGTGAAGCCGTCGAGCCCGGCGGCGAGCTCGCGGATCTGCTCGAGGTGCCGCGGCAGCGCATCCGCCTCGAGCCCGATGCCCATGCCGACGCCGGCCGAGTGGTCCGTGATCGCGAGGTAGTCGAGCCCCGAGGCGATCGCCGCGTCGACCATCTCGCGCAGGCTCGCCTTGCCGTCCGAGGCGTTCGTGTGCACGTGCAGGTCGCCGCGCAGCTGCGGCTCCTCGACGAGTGTCGGCAGCGTGCCGGCGCGGGCGCGGGCGAGCTCGGTCGTCCCCTCGCGCAGCTCGGGCGGCACGGGCTGG
>DASXXY010000197.1:0-4796 GCA_036502805.1 Gaiellales bacterium
CGGCGCGCGCCACCTCGCGCGGCCCGGCGCGAAGGTGCTCGGCCACATCGGCGCGCGCGGCACCGCGTACTGGAACGTCCGCCTGATCGACCGGCTGTTCGAGCTCGACGAGATCCGCGTGCACTCGCGCCGCCCCGAGAGCCGCAACGCGTTCGCCGAGCAGCTGCGCGCCGTGCTCGCGACCCCGGTCGTCGTGACGGACGACTGGGAGTCGTGCGTGCGCGGCGCGGACATCGTGGTCGAGGCGTCGCGGCTCGAGCAGCCCGAGCCGCTGCTGCGCACGGAGTGGATCGCGCCCGGCGCGCTCGTGGTGCCGTACGGCACGATGAGCGCGGTCGAGCTCTCGCTGCTCGGGATCGCCGGCAAGGTCGTCGTCGATGACTGGGGCCAGGCAGCGACCGGCAAGTTCGGCTCGCTGCGCGCCCACGTCGACGCCGGGATCCTGACGCGCGAGACGCTGCACGCCGAGCTCGGCGAGATCGTCGCGGGCCTGCGCCCCGGCCGCGAGACGGCGGACGAGACAATCGTCTTCTGGCACCGCGGGCTCAGCCTCTCGGACATCGCGCTCGGCCACGCGATGCTCGAGAAGGCCGCACGGCTCGGCATCGGCACCACGCTCCGCTACCGCTGAGCAGGCGCCTGGGCCCGATTTGACTTTTTCGTAAGACCTATTACGATATATCGCGATACGACATGAGACATCGAAAGGACTCCCATGCGACACCATCATCATCACGACCACGAAGAGGGGCACGGAGGCCGACGCCATCGCGCCTTCGGCCCCGGCCCGTACGGCCCTGGCCCCGGTGGCCCGTTCGGTCCCGGCGGCCCGCGCCGCGGCGGCCGCGGCGGGCGTGCCCGGCGCGGCGACGTCCGGGCGGCGATCCTCGCCCTGCTCGGCGAGCAGCCGATGCACGGCTACCAGATCATCCAGGAGCTCGAGAGCCGGTCGAACGGCCTCTGGCGCCCGAGCCCGGGCTCGATCTACCCGACGCTGCAGCTGTTCGAGGACGAGGGACTCGTCACGGCGTCCGAGGTCGAAGGCCGCCGCGTGTTCGGCCTGACCGAGGCCGGCACGGCACGCCTCGCCGAGGCGCCCCCCGGCGCGGCCACCCCCTGGGAGGCCGTGGCGAACGAGACGCCGACCGACATCGCGAGCCTGCGCGACGGGATCCGCGCGCTGATGGCGGCGACCCACCAGGTCGCGCACGCCGGCTCGCGCGGCCAGTCCGAGCGGGCGCTCGAGGTGCTCGCCGACGCGAGGCGCAAGATCTACGCGATCCTCGCCGAGGACGACACGGCGCCGGCGCCCGAGGCGTAAGGGCCACTAGCCTGAGCAGATGCGCCGCACGGCCATCTGCCTCGCGCTTGCGCTCGTCGCGCTGGCCGGCACCACGGTGCCGGCGGGTGCGGCGGGCGCGGCTGCGTCTCCGCTTCGCGCGTACGGCGGCGGCGGCGTCTCGTTCCGCTACCCGAAGACCTGGCATGTCGCACCGAAGGCCTGGCACTGGGGCGGGCCTGCGCTGCAGCTCGTCACGTACCTCTCGACGCAGACGATGCACGACCCCTGCGTCCGCAGCGGCGCGAGCGCGACGTGCGCGCCACCGCTCGACGTGCTCGCGCCGCGCGGCGCTGTGCTCGTCACGTGGACGCGGGGCATCCCCTCGGCGATGCCCCGCGCGACCGGAGCGCGCGTGAAGCTCGGCGGCCGCCCGGCGCGGCTCTCGCTGCTGCGACCTGGCGCGTGCCGCTACCTGGCGGCCGACGAGACCGTCACCGCGACGATCTCGCTCCCGTCGCAGACGCTCGTCATGCAGGCGTGCCTGCGCGGCCCGGGCACTGCCGCCAACGTGCTGCGCGTCCGCGCGATGCTCGCGACGCTGAAGCTCCGCTAGATCCAGCGCTTGCGGCGCATGTAGACCAGCTGCCCGATCGTCAGCACGATGATCAGGGCCCACGACCAGGCGTAGCCGTAGCGCCAGTGGAACTCGGGCACGCCCTTCAGGTTCTGCCCGTACAGCCCCACGATGAAGGTCGGCGGCAGCAGGATCGAGGCGACCACGGTGAGCCGCTTCATGACCTCGTTCTGGTCGTTCGAGATCTTCGACTGGTGGTAGTCGCGCACGCCGGCCACGAGGTCGCGCGAGAGCTCGAGCGCCTCGCTCGCGCGCAGCAGCTTGTCGTACACGTCCGCGAAGTGCAGCTCGATCTCGTGCGGGAAGAGCTCCTCGTGCTCGTCGTCGGTGTCGACGCGGTTGTCGACGACCCGGTGGATCGCGTCGCGCGTCGGCGACAACACCTTGCGGATGTGCAGGAAGTCGTGGCGCAGGTCCGAGAGCCGCTTCCGCACGACCTCGTTCGGCAGGTCGTCGACGTGGTCCTCGAGCTCGTCGATCTCCTCGTTCAGCCCGTCGGTCAGGTCGAGGAAGCCCTCGGCCACGTCGTCCAGCAGCTGGTAGGCGATCAGACCGGGCTTCGCGACCTCGAGCCGCTTCTCGTGCATGTTCTCGAGGGACGTGCAGTGGAACGGGTCGCCGCCGTCGGCGCCGCGCTTGCGCACCGTCATCAGCGTGTCGCTCGTGAGGATGATGTCGATCTCGCGGTAGATCACCTCGCGATCGGGCTGCACCTGCGGCACGAGGAAGAGCCCGAACACGTAGTCGCCGTGCCCCTCGAGCGTCGGCCGCGGATCGTCGCCGTGGCGCGACTCCCGCTCGAGCAGCTCGAGCGCGCGCGGGTGCAGGTCGGCGGGCGCGGCCTTCTCGAGCTGGAGCCTGGTCGGATCCTCGAGGTCGATCCAGACGGCGCACATGGGCGCGAGCGTAGCTCGCGGGTCGGCGCGCCTGCCTAGAGTGACGCGATGCAGCTCCCGGCCGCCGCACACGACCCGGCGAGACCCACCCCGCAGCAGGTCGAGGCCTACCGCCGCGACGGCTTCCTGGTCGTGCAGGCGTTCATGCCCGCGGACGAGCTCGCGGCCGTGCGCGAGCGCTTCCCGCGCGTCTTCGCGCACGAGTGGGAGACCGGCCTCGCGCCCGACGAGGTCAACTACACCCCGGGCGTGACGCCGCCCGACCGCACGCGCCAGCTGTGCAACGTCTGGAAGGCCGACCGCACGCTCGCGCGCAGCGCGCTCTCGCGCCGCAACGGCGCCTTCGCCGCCGCGCTCGCCGGCGCGCCCGGCATGCGGCTCGCGCAGGACAACGCGATCTGGAAGCCGCCCTCGGGCAAGGCGCTGCTCGCCCACCAGGACGCCGCCTACACCGGCTGGCTCGAGCCGAAGAACATGACGACCTGCTGGATCGCGCTCGACGACACGACGGCGGACGGCGGCACCATCTACTACGTGCGCGGCTCGCACCTGTGGCCGCGCTCCCGTCCCGGCGGGCAGTTCCACGCGCCGGACGACTGGCTCGGCTACCTGCGGGAGGTCGCGCCCGAGGGCGAGGAGCTCGAGCTCGTGCCGATCGAGGTGCCCGCCGGCGGGGCGGCGTTCCACGACGGCTGGGTCTGGCACGGCTCGCCGCCGAACGAGCGCGGCGACACCGAGCGGCGCTCGCTGATCTCGCACCTGATCACGAGCGAGACGCGCTGGAGCGAGAGCGGCGAGCAGCACCCGCTGTACAGCCGCTACCGCCGTCCCGGCGAGCGCGAGCTGGACGAGGCGTTCTTCCCGCTCGTCTGGCACGACGAGCGCGCGCCGACCGCGCTGATCGACGAGGTGTTCGCACCGCCCGCGGCCACGCGCTAGGGTGGCCGGCGTGTCCGTGTCGCACTGCCGCGACGAGCTCACGCCGCTCCTCCTGCTGGCCCGCAGCGCGCGGGTCTACCCCGACCGCGTCGCGGTCGTCGACGGCGAGCGGGCGTTCACCTACGCCGAGCTCGCGGCGCGCGCCGACGCCCTCGGCCGGGCGCTGCGCGACGCCGGGATCGAGCCGGGCGACCGCGTCGCCGCGCTCGCACCGAACCGCGCCGAGCTGCTCGAGGCGCACTTCGGCGTGCCCGCCTGCGGCGGCGTGCTGTGCGCGATCAACATCCGGCTCGCCGCGCCCGAGATCGCGCACATCCTCGAGCACTCGCGCGCGAAGCTCGTGCTGTGCGACCCGGAGCTGCGCGCCGTCGTGCCCGAGGGCATCCGCGTGATCGAGCTCGGCGCGCCGTACGAGCAGCTGCTCGCCGGAGCCTCGGCGAGACCGCTCGCCCCCTGGCCCGAGCAGGAGGAGGCGCGCATCTCGGTCAACTACACGAGCGGCACGACCGGCCGGCCGAAGGGCGTCGTGTACAGCCACCGCGGCGCCTACCTGGCAGCGCTCGAACAGCTGATCGAGGCCCAGCTGACCTGCGACAGCCGCTACCTGTGGACGCTGCCGATGTTCCACTGCAACGGCTGGACGTACCCCTGGGCCGTGACGGCCGCAGGCGCGACGCACGTCTGCCTGCGCAAGGTCGATCCCGCCGTCGTCTGGCGCGAGCTGCGCGGCGGCATCACGCACCTGTGCGCGGCGCCGACCGTGCTGACCTCGCTCTACTCGCACCCCGACGCCGCGCCGCTCGAGCGGCCGCTGCGGATCGTGACGGCCGGTGCGCCGCCCTCGCCCACCGTGATCGCGCGGATGGAGGCGCTCGGCGCGACGATCGTGCACGCCTACGGGCTGACCGAGACGTACGGGCCCTTCACCGTCTGCGCCTGGCCCGGCGAGTGGGACGCGCTGCCCGACGAGCAGCGCCACCGCCTGCGCGCCCGCCAGGGCGTGCCGCCGCTGATCGGCGGCGGTGTCCGCGTGCTCGACGCCGAG
>DASXXY010000198.1:0-2776 GCA_036502805.1 Gaiellales bacterium
GCCGGGGATCGAGGCACGACGGCTCGCGCTCGGCGCGGGCACGCTCGGCGGACCGCCCTCGCAGGCCGTCGAGCTGACGCACGTCAGCCCGCAGGCGATGCACGCCGACCCGGGCGCATGGATGGGCCGGGGCGAGCCCGGCGACTTCCCGAGCGATCAGCGCGCCGACGACGGCGCCTGGCTCTCGTTCACCTCGGAGCCGCTCGCGGAGCGCCTCGAGCTGCTCGGCGTCCCGTCGCTCGCCGTCACCGTGGCGAGCGACAAGCCGGCCGCGCTGATCGCCGTGCGCGTCTGCGACGTCGCACCCGGTGGCGTCTCGACGCTCGTCACGCGCGGCGTGCTCAACCTCACCCACCGCGACGGGCACGAGGTTCCCGTGCCGCTCGTGCCGGGTGAGCGCTACGCGGTCGAGGTCGCGCTCAGCAGCGTCGGCATCGCCATCCCGGCCGGCCATCGCCTGCGCGTGTCCGTGGCCTCGGCGTTCTGGCCCGCAGTCTGGCCCTCGCCCGAGCCGGTCGCGCTGACCGTGGTCGCGGGCGGGGAGAGCGCGCTGACGCTGCCCGTGCGCACGCCGCGCGACGAGCCGGAGGTGCCCGCGCACTTCGCGCAGCCCGAGGAGGGCCCGCTCCCCGCCGTCGCCCGCGGCGACGTCTCGCACGCGCGCACGCTCAGCCGCGACGTGCTCACGGGGCGCGTCGACCTCGTGCAGGAAAGCGCCACCGCGCCCACGCGCCTGCTCGCCGACGGCCTCGAGTTCTCGAGCCGCGACCGCGACGCGTGGTCGATCGTCGAGGGCGACCCGCTCTCGGCGGAGGTCCGCTGCGAGCGCACGCTGACGCTCGCGCGCGGCACGTGGCGGACACGCGTCGAGGCCGTCGCGACGATGACCTCGACGGCGGACGCCTTCCTGCTCACGAATGCGCTCGACGCCTACGAGGGCGACGAGCGCGTGGCCTCGCACCACTCGAGCGTCAGCATCCCGCGCGACGGCGTCTGAGCGCGCGACCGAGGGGTCAGCCGCCGCGGCGGGGCACGCGCGTCTCGAACCTCCGCAGCGCGACGATGCGCCCGGCCTCGAACGCGCGCAGCTCGGTCTCGACGATGAACTCCTCGGCGGTCGAGCGCATCTCGGCGTCGGCCTCGACGCGCACGTCCCAGCCGGGCCGGCGCAGGCCGGAGCGGCGGCGGCAGCGCACGCGCGCCGAGAGCGGGTCGCCCTCCGTGACGGCGTAGAGGTTCTCGCCGTAGTCCTCCGCCTCGAGGCCGAGCGCGGGCAGGAGCCGCCGGCCCGAGAGGAAGTCGGGGTGGCTGAGCAGCTCGACGCTGCCGTTCGCGACGTCGTGCGTGATCGACTGCCGCGTCGGCGACGTCACGAGCCACTGCACCTCGACGCCCTCGACCTGCTCGCCCTCGCCGAGCTCGGCGCTCGCGTGCTCGCCGAGCAATGGCAGCGCCAGCTCGCCGCCCGAGACCGTCAGCGTCGCGGCGTGCGCGGACGGCCAGACCCATGGGAAGTAGGTCGGCGAGAGCGCGAGGCGGATGCGGTGACCGGGCGCGAAGCGATGGCCGGCGCAGTCCAGCCGCAGCGCGATCTCGACGGGCTCGCCCGGCACGAGCGGCGTGAGCGCCTCGTGGCCGTCGCGGTGCGTGAGGCTGAGGATGCCGCGCGTCACGAGCAGCGACTCGCCGCCGGGCGCCACGTCGCACAGGCGCGCGGCCACGAACGCCTCGGCCTGATCGGCCGCGACGCGCAGCCGCAGCTCGGGGAAGCCGAGCGTCTCGACGGCCTCGGGCAGCGGCGGCGTGTCGAAGCACAGCGAGAGCGCGTCGTCCTGGCGCTGGTCGAGCGGCTGGCTCGGCCCGCCGTAGGGGCACCAGTTGCCGGCCGCGAGGCCGTTCGCCTGCGTCGATCCGATCGTCAAGCCGAGCTCGCGGGGCGCCTCGTCCAGGAGCGCGCGCTCGCCGAGCGCGAGGCGCCTGACCGCAGCCGGTGGCCACGCCCGCACGGACGCCCAGCGCCCGCTGCGCCGCGCGTGGTAGCGCGCGGGCCTGTCGTAGTCCTGGATGTAGGCGCGCAGCAGCGGCTCGTCGGCGTAGCCGTTGTCGTCGTCGCGCAGGTAGTGGCCGAAGAAGCGCGCGCACTCGTCCAGGAACGCGATCTGTGGCCCCGGCGCGGTGTCGTGCGGATAGCCGTGCGCCCACGGCCCGATCAGGCCGAAGCGCGCGCCCGTGAGGTTCTCGGCGAGCTCGAGGACGGCGTTGCGGTACGGATCCGACCAGCCGCCGACGGCGAGCACCGGGCACGTCACCCGCTCGTACTCGAACGCCACGGAGCCGTGCCGCCAGTACTCGTCCTCGAGCTGATGGGTGAGCCAGGGCTCGATCATCGGCGGGGCGACGTCGAGCCGCCGCTGCCAGTCCTCGCGCCAGCCGTCGCCGACGACCGCCGGATCGGGCGGCCGCGCGTCGTAGGCGAGCATCGTCGTCGCCCACGAGAGCATGTCGTGGGCGTTCACGCAGCCGCCGACGTAGTGGCAGTCGTCGGTGTAGCGGCGCACGGTCGAGTTGACGGTGACGACCGCGCCGAGCTCGGGCGGCTGCCGCGCGGCCACCTGCAGGCCCGCGAAACCGCCCCACGAGTAGCCGATCATGCCGACGCGGCCGTTGCACCAGGGCTGCGCCGCGATCCAGGCGATCGCCTCGACGATGTCGGCCTGCTCGCCGGGGAGGTACTCGTCCTCGATGATCCCCTCGGAGTCGCCGGTGCCGCGCAGGT
>DASXXY010000199.1:0-13473 GCA_036502805.1 Gaiellales bacterium
ACTAGACTACGCGCCGTATGGCGGTCACAGAAACCCCCTGGACACCCGCATCGTGGCGCGATCACGAGGCGCTGCAGCAACCCGAGTGGCCGGACGCGGGCCGCGCCGAGAGCGCGCGCGCCCACCTGCGCTCGATGCCGCCGCTCGTCTTCGCCGGCGAGGCCCGCGCGCTCCAGGACTCGCTCGCCGAGGTCGCGGCGGGACGCGCGTTCCTGCTCCAGGCCGGTGACTGCGCGGAGTCGTTCCACGACACCTCCGCCGTCACGATCCGCGAGAAGCTGCGGATCCTGCTGCAGATGTCCGTCGTGCTGACGTACGCGGCCGCCCTGCCCGTCGTCAAGGTCGGTCGCATCGCGGGACAGTTCGCGAAGCCCCGCTCGGCCCCGACCGAGCGCGTCGGCGACGTCGACCTGACGTCGTTCTTCGGCCATCTCGTCAACGACGACGCTCCGACCGCCGAGGCGCGCGTGCCCGATCCGCAGCGCATGATCCGCGCCTACGACCAGTCGGCGCGCACGCTCAACCTGCTGCGGGCGTTCGCGAAGGGCGGCTTCGCCGACATCACGCGCGTGCACGAGTGGAACCAGGAGTTCGTGCGCAGCTCCGGCGAGGGCCGCCGCTACGAGCAGGTCGCGAACGAGATCGAGCGCGCGCTGCGCTTCATGACGGCGTGCGGCATCGATCTCGCCCGCGAGGCCCAGCTGCACCAGGTCGACGTCTGGACGAGCCACGAGGGCCTCGTGCTCGACTACGAGGAGGGCCTCACGCGCCGCGACTCGCTGACGGGCGACTGGTACGACTGCTCCGCGCACATGCTCTGGCTCGGCGAGCGCACGCGGCAGCCGGACGGCGGCCACGCGACCTTCTTCGCAGGCGTCCACAATCCGATCGGCGTCAAGCTCGGCCCGACGACGACGCCGCAGGAGGTCGTGGAGCTCTGCCGCGTGCTCGACCCGCTGCGCACGCCCGGCCGTCTGACGCTGATCGCGCGCATGGGCGCCGCGAGGGTGCGCGAGGCGCTGCCGCCGCTGCTGCACGCCGTCCGCGAGGCGGGCCATCCCGTCGTCTGGTCGTGCGACCCGATGCACGCGAACGGCATCCTCACGGCCGCCGGCATCAAGACGCGCCGCTTCGACGTGATCATGGACGAGCTCGAGGGCTTCGTCACGACCTGCCGGGCCGAGGGCGCGTGGCCCGGCGGCGTCCACCTCGAGTTCACGGGCGAGGACGTCACGGAGTGCCTGGGCGGCGCCGAGGCCGTGCTCGAGGAGCAGCTCGAGACGCGCTACATGACGCTCTGCGACCCGCGCCTCAACGCCCGCCAGTCGCTCGACCTGGCCTTCCACCTGGCCGAGCTCCTGCGCGGCGATGCGCGACCCGCGTGATCCAGCGGCTTGCGATCGTCGGGCTCGGCCTGATGGGCGGGTCGCTGGGCCTCGCTGCGCGCGAACGCGCGGCCGTGCCGCGCGTCGTCGGCTGGGATCCTGACGCCGCCGCCCGCGAGGCCGCGCTCGAGCGCGGCTGCATCGACGAGGCCGCCGCCGATCTCGCCGCGGCGGTAGCCGGCGCCGACGTCGTCGCGCTGTGCGCGCCCGTCTCGGAGCTGCCCGCCGTGCTCGCGGAGCTCGCCGAGCTGGCGCCGCAGGCCACGATCACGGACATCGGCTCGACCAAGGCCGGCGTCGTGGCGGCCGTGCCCGTGGGACTGCGCACGCGCTTCATCGGCGGGCACCCGATCTGCGGCATGGAGACGCGCGGCGCGCAGAACGCGCGCGCCGAGCTGTTCGACGGCGCGACCTGGTACCTCACGCCGCTCGCCGAGACGGAGCCCGCGCGGCTGCGCGACCTGCACCGCCTGCTGGCGGCGCTCGGCGCGACGCCGGTCGCGATCGACGCCGGCGTGCACGACCGCCTCCTGGCCGTCACGAGCCACCTTCCGCACGTGCTCGCGAACCTGCTCGTCGTGCAGGCCGGCGAGGCGCGCATCGACGGCCACGACCCGCTCACGGCGATCGGCGGGTCGTTCCGCGACATGACGCGCGTGGCGGGCGCGAATCCGCGCATCTGGGTCGACATCTTCCTCGACAACCGCGAGGCGCTCGCGGGCACGCTGCGCGAGCACCAGCGCGCGCTCGGCGAGGTGCTGAGCGCGCTCGAGGCCGGCGACGCGGGCTATCTCGCGCGCTGGATCGGCCAGGCCTCCGGCCACCGCCGGCGCGCGCTCGCGGCGCAGTTCGACCAGCACCCGGAGGAGCTCTACCGCGTGCAGGTGCACGTGCCCGACCGCCCCGGCGTGTTCGCCGGGATCACGCAGGCACTGGGCGCCGCGCGCATCAACATCGAGGACTTCGCGCTCGACCACTTCACGCCCGAGCGCGGCGGCACCATCGAGCTGCTCGTCGCCGGCCAGGACGCCGCCGAGCGCGCGGTCGAGCTGCTCGACGGTCAGGGCTACGGTGCGCTCGCCGCACCCGTGCTGGCGGAGGACGCATGAGCGCGGCGACCGGGGCCGACCGCCTCGAGGTCGCGCCGGCGGCGGCGCTCGTCGGCGAGATCACGGTGCCGGGCGACAAGTCGATCTCGCACCGCTCGCTCCTGATCGGCGCCGTCTGCGACGGCGTCACGGAGGTCAGCGGCTTCGGGGCGAACGCCGACACGCTCGCGACGCTCGCGGCCGTCGAGTCGCTCGGCGCGCGCGTCGAGGTGCTCGACGAGGCCGCCACGCGCCTGCGCGTGCACGGCCGGGGCCTGCGTGGCCTGACGGCGCCCGAGAGCGCGATCGACGTGCTCAACGCGGGCACGCTGATGCGCTTGCTGCCGGGATTGCTCGTGGGGCAGGACGGCTCGTTCACGCTCGACGGCGACGCCTCCATCCGGCGCCGCCCCGTCGACCGCATCGCGATGCCGCTCAAGCTCATGGGCGCGGTGCTCGGCGACAGCGACGGCCGGCCGCCGCTGCACATCGACGGCGGCAACGAGCTGCAGCCGATCGGCTACGAGCTGCCGGTCGCATCCGCGCAGGTCAAGTCGTGCATCCTCCTCGCCGGCCTCTATGCCGCCACGGGCCCGACGACCGTGATCGAGCCCGTGCCGACGCGCGACCACACGGAGCGCCTGCTGCGCGCGGCGGGCGCGCGCATCGCGAAGGGCCCGCGCACGGTCTCCGTGTGGCCGGTCGAGCGGCTCGAGCTGGGCGCCGTCGACGTCCCCGGCGACATCTCCTCGGCGGCGCCCTTCCTGGTCGCGGCCACGCTGCTGGCCGAGTCGCGCCTGTTCGTGCGCGGCATGTCGGTCAACCCGACGCGCACCGGCCTGCTGACGGTGCTCGAGCGCATGGGCGCGCGCATCAGCCTCTTCAACCGCCGCACGACCTCGGGCGGCGAGCCGATCGCCGACGTCGAGGTGCATCCCGCCGAGCTCGTCGCGACCGAGATCGAGGCCGAGATCGTGCCGGCCATGGTGGACGAGCTACCGCTGCTCGCCCTGGCGGCCACGATGGCGCGCGGGCGGACGGTCGTGCGCGGCGCGGGCGAGCTGCGCGTCAAGGAGTCGAACCGCCTCGAGACGGTCGCGGAGCTGCTGCGCGCGATCGGCGCGCACGTGCGCGCGACCGACGACGGCTGGGAGATCACGGGCGTGCCGTCGCGGCCCGCCGGCGGCCGCGTCGACGCCCACGGCGACCACCGCATCGGCATGCTCGGCGCCGTCGCGGGCCTCGTCTCGCGCGGCGGCGTGCGCATCGACGGCGCCTCGTCGATCGGCGTCTCGTACCCGAGCTTCGCCGCCGAGCTCGAGCGCCTGGCGGTACGGCCGTGGTGATCACGATCGACGGGCCGGCGGGCGCCGGCAAGTCGACGGTCGCGCGCGCCGTCGCGACCGAGCTCGGCTACCGCTACCTCGACACGGGTGCGATGTACCGCGCCGTCGCGCTCGCCGCGCTCCGCACGGGCGTCGACTGCGACGACGTGGACGCGCTCGCCGGCCTCGCCGGGCTCGCCGCGACGATGTCGGACGACCCCGACCTGCGCAGCCCGCAGGTCGACCGCCGCGTCTCGCTCGTGGCGCGCCACCGCCCGGTGCGCGAGGCGCTGCACCGCGCGCAGCGCGCCTACCTCGCGGAGGGCGACGCCGTCGCGGAGGGCCGCGACGTCGGCGCGGTCGTGTGGCCCGAGGCCGAGCTCAAGATCTGGCTCGACGCCGCCCCCGGTGTGCGGGCACGGCGCCGCGTGCGCGAGCAGGGCGATGACGCCGCCGCGGCCGCGCTCGCCGAGCGCGACCGGCGCGATTCCGCGCAGACCGTGCGCGCGCCCGACGCGATCGCGATCGACAGCACGGAGCTCGACTCGCAGGCCGTGATCGCGCGCATCGTCGACCTCGCGAAGGCGGCGGCATGAGCGACGTCCCCGGCGACGACTACCGCGTGATCACGCCCGACCGCTTCTGGCGCTTCTGGAAGGGCTTCCTGCTGCGCCCGTTCACGTGGCTCTTCCGCATGCGCGTGTACGGCGCCGAGCACGTGCCGCTCAGCGGGCCGGCCGTGATCGCGTGCAACCACATCGCCGGCATCGACGTCGTCGTGCTCGGCGCCGCGTCGCCGCGCACGCTCCGCTACATGGCGAAGGCCGAGCTGTTCACGTACAACCGCCTGCTCACCTGGGCCGTGCGCCACGCCGGCGCGTTCGCCGTGCGGCGGGGCGAGTCCGACATCGAGGCGCTCCGCCTGGCACGCCGCGTGCTGCGCGCCGGGCATCCGCTCGGCGTCTTCTGCGAGGGCACGCGACAGCCCTCGGAGGCGATCGGGACCGTGCAGACGGGCGCCGCCCTCATCGCTCTGGCCGAAGGAGCACCCATAGTGCCGGTAGTGATCCAGGGCACCATCTTCATCAAGCAGTCGCTGCGGCACCCCGTGACCGTGATGTTCGGGCCGCCGCTCGCGGTCTCCCAGACGGCCCTGCGCGGCCGCGAGTACCGCGCCGCGGTCGTCGAGACGACCGCGCAGCTGCAGGGCGAGCTCGAGCGGCTGCAGCGGCGCACGCAGGCGGCGATCGCTGCCGGGCGCCCGCGCGACCTCGCAGGCGTGGACGCGGGAGGCGGCGCATGAGGAACGACGAGGCACCGCGCTCCCGCAGCTCGCGCCAGCCGACGGTCGAGGAGATCGGCTCGGGCGAGCGCACGCTGCTCGGCACCGTCGCGATCGTCGGCGAGCCCAACGCGGGCAAGTCGACGCTCGTCAACCGCCTCACGGCGACGCGCGAGACCGTCGTGCACTCCGAGCCGGGCGTCACGCGCGACCGCAAGCAGATGGTCGTGGAGTGGGGGAAGGACCTCTTCCGCATCATCGACACGGGCGGCGTCGACGCCGGCGACGACGGCGCGTTCCAGGACGAGATCGTCCGCCAGGTCGAGCTCGCGATCTCCGAGGCCGACCTCGTGCTGCTGCTCGTGGACGCGTCGACCGCGCCGGGCGCGGCCGACGGCGAGCTCGCGGAGCGCCTGCGCCGCTCGCGCGTGCCCGTGCTGCTCGTCGCCAACAAGCTCGACAACCCGGCCCGCCACGACGAGGCGCTCGAGTACCACGAGCTCGGCCTCGGCGACCCGTTCGCGCTCTCGGCGCTGCACGGCATCGCGACTGGCGACCTGCTGGACGAGGTCGTCAGCCGCCTCAAGGCGCTCGACGTCGCGCGCGTCGAGCGCACGGCGGACGAGATCGGCGTCGTCATCCTGGGCCGCCCGAACGTCGGCAAGTCGTCGCTCCTGAACGCGCTCTGCGACGAGCAGCGCACGATCGTGAGCGAGATCCCGGGCACGACCCGCGACTCGATCGACATCCGCCTCGAGCGCGAGGACCGCGTCTACCGCCTGATCGACACGGCCGGCCTGCGCCGCCACCGCGCGCAGCGCCAGCAGGTCGAGTTCTGGAGCGAGGTGCGCTCGCTCGAGGCCGCCCGCCGCGCCGACGTCGCGCTCGTCCTGATCGACTCCACCGAGGGCATCACGGAGCAGGACCTGCACGTCGCCGACGTCGCGCGCCGCGCCAGCTGCGCCACGATCTTCGTGCTCTCGAAGTGGGACATCGCGCAGCTCGAGCTCGAGGACGTGCGCGAGCGGCTGCACATCAAGGCGCGCCAGCGGCCGCCGATCGTCGTCACCTCGGCGCTCACGAAGCGCGGCCTCGAGCGCCTCGTGCGCGTCATCGACGACGTCTACGACCGCTACGCGAGCCGCGTCGGCACGGGCGAGTTCAACCGCCTGCTGCGCGACATCCTGGCGACGCGCGAGGCGCCGCTGATCCGCAGCCGCCGGCTCAAGATCTACTACGGCGCGCAGGTGCAGGCGCGGCCGCCGCGCTTCCGGCTGACGGTCAACGACCGCAGCCGCGTGACCCGCGACTACGCGTACTGGCTCGAGAACCAGCTGCGAGAGGCGCTCGCCCTGCAGGGCGTGCCCGTGATCCTGGATCTGGTCGAGCGCTGAGAGGTGCGGGCGCTCGTCGTCGGCGGGGGCTCGTGGGGCACGGCATTCGCCAGCGTGCTGGCGCGCGCGGGCCATCGCGTGGAGCTCGCGTGTCGTGATCCCAAGGCCGCGGCGGAGATCGCGCAGCGCCGCCGGAACGAGCGCTACCTGCCCGGGTTCACGATCGAGGATGCCGTCGAGCCCGTGCCGCTCGAGCTCGCGCGCCAGGTGCCGGCCGCCGAGCTCGTCGCGCTCGCGCTGCCCTCCTCGGCCTACGCGGCGACGGCCGCCGCGCTCGACCTGCGCGCGGGGGCCTTCGTGATCACGCTCGCGAAGGGGCTCGATCCGGCCACGCACGGCCTGCTCTGCGACGTCATCGTCGCCGCCACGGGCCACGACGCGACGCGGGTCGCGCCGCTCTCCGGACCGAACCACGCCGAGGAGATCGCCGCCGGCCAGCCGGCCGCGAGCGTCGTCGCGTCCACCGACCCGGAGATCGCGTGCGCGCTCCAGCAGGCGCTCTCGACGACGCGCTTCCGCGTCTACGCCTCCGCCGACGTGCGCGGCGTGCAGCTCTGCGGCGCGGCCAAGAACGTGATCGCGATCGCGGCCGGGATCTGCGACGGGCTCGGCTTCGGCGACAACGCGCGCTCGGCCCTGATCACGCGCGGGCTCGCCGAGATGACGCGCCTCGGCTCGGCGCTCGGCGCCGACCCGCGCACCTATGCGGGACTCGCCGGCCTCGGCGACCTCGTCGCCACGTGCACGTCGCGCCACTCGCGCAACCACGCGGCCGGCGAGCTGATCGCGCGCGGCGTCTCGCCGCAGGACGCCGAGGCGCAGGTGGGCCAGGTCGTCGAGGGGCTGCACACGGCGCCCGCGCTGTCGGCGCTCGCGCAGGAGGCCGGCGTCGAGCTGCCCATCACCGAGGCCGTCTGCAGCGTGATCCGCGGGACGCCGATCCCCGCGGCGATGGCGACGCTGCTGGCCCGCGCCGCGCCGGCCGGCGAGTTCTGACGCTCGCACTGGGGTCTGACCCGCACGGTGCGGGTCTGACCCTTGACGGTGCGCCTCGGGCACCGCGCCGTGCGCCTCTGGCACCGGAGCGTGCGGACCTGGCCGCCGGCGCGCCGCGCGACAGCGCTACGCGGCCTGCGGCAGCCGCACCGGCGGAGCGACGCCGACGACGCGCGAGAGCGCGTCGATGACGTCCGAGTCGTAGGCCGAGCCGCGGCCCTGGTCGAGCACGAGCAGCGCCTGCTCCTGCGCGAGCGGGCGGCGGTAGACGCGCTCGCTCGTGAGCGCGTCGTAGACGTCGCAGACGCCGAGGATGCGCACCTCGAGCGAGAGCTCGGCGCCGCGCAGGCCGTCGGGATAGCCGCTGCCGTCGAGGCGCTCGTGATGCCCGCGCACGAGCGGCGTCTCGGCGCCGAAGCCGCCGATGTGGGCGAGCAGCGCGGCGCCGTCGCCGGGGTGGCGCTTGATCACGTCGAACTCGCTCTGCGAGAGCGGGCCGGCCTTGCGCAGGATCGCGTCGGGCACCTGCAGCTTGCCGACGTCGTGCAGCAGCGCGGCGACGGCGAGGCCGCGCAGCCGCCCGCCGCGCAGGCCGAGCTCCTGGCCGACCTGGACGGTCAGCTCGGCGACGCGGCGGGTGTGCTCGCGCGTCGAGACGTCCTTGATCGCCAGCCGCTCGAGCAGGCGCTCGACCCAGGCGCCGAGCAGCGCCTCCTCCTGCGTGACGACGCTGCGGACGTCGATGTCGGAGCGCAGCGACTGCGAGGGCGTCGCGCGGGCGAGATCGCTGCCGAGCGCCGTCGCGATGACGAGGAACGAGCCGAGCTCGAGGAAGTGCCCGCTCCAGAAGCCGACCGACCAGACGGGGCTGAGCAGGTAGGTCGCGACGGCGATCGCGAGCCAGACGAGGCCGGCCACGACGGCCAGGTCACCGAGCCGGCGCGTGAGCTGGAACGTGCGCAGGGCGCGCAGCGCGAGCAGGCCGTAGATCAGCGCGTTGACGCCGACGATCCACCACACGAGCGGCCGCAGGGCGACGGGCAGGTTCGGGATCACGTCCGGGTCGAGCAGCGCGACCGCGCCGAACGCGAGCGTCGCGACGAGCACGCCGATCTGGAGGTAGACGAGGTCGCGGATCTGGCTGCGCTCGCGCGGCCGCGAGACGAGCGACGCGAGGATCACCCCGCCGCCGAGCGGCACCGCGAGCGCGCCGGCGACGCCGACGGCGGCGGTGTACTCGGACTCGATCAGGAACCCGGGCGTCGTCAGGCCGTGCACGGCGAGCAGCGCCGCGATGACGGTGAAGCCCGCGCCGATCGAGGCCGCCCGGCGATCGCGCCTGTGGATCCCCACGACGCCCAGCACGACGGCCACGGCGGCGCACACGAGCGCCGTCGCCGAGACGGCGTAGAAGTGCACGGTGGGGGCGTCGAAGGCGTCGTGATCGTGCGCCAGCAGCAGCGGCACGACGGGTGCGAGGCCGACGGCGACGGCGCCTCCGGCAGCGGCGATGACGCCAGCGCGGTTCATCCCCGGGCCTATCGGCAGCCGGCAGGCGCAGCTTGAGGCCCGCGCGGGACCGGCGGGCGCTTGCGCATACACTCCCGCGAGGCCTGTACTGCGAAGAAGGGAGTCGCGCCGATGGCGGGCGACATGGTGTTCACCTCGGAGTCCGTGACCGAAGGCCACCCCGACAAGATCGCCGACCAGATCTCCGACGCCGTGCTGGACGCGGTGCTGACGGACGATCCGCTGGGGCGCGTCGCGTGCGAGACGCTCGTCACGACGGGCCTCGTGCTCGTGGCCGGCGAGATCTCCACGACGGCGACGCTCGACGTGCCGCAGATCGTGCGCGGCGTCGTGCGCGAGATCGGCTACACGAGCTCCGAGTACGGCTTCGACGCCGACACCTGCGCCGTCAACGTCGCGCTCGACAAGCAGTCGCCCGACATCGCGCAGGGCGTCGACGCGGCCTTCGAGTCGCGCGCCGCCGACGGCGATCCGCTCGATCGCATCGGCGCGGGCGACCAGGGCATGATGTTCGGGTTCGCCTGCGACGAGACGCCGCAGCTGATGCCGCTGCCGCTGATGCTCGCGCACGCCGTCACGCGCCGCCTCGCGACGGTGCGGCGCGACGGCACGGTGCCGCAGCTGCTGCCGGACGGCAAGGCGCAGGTCACCGTCCGCTACCGGCGCGACGCCGACGGCGCGCCCGAGGCGGTCGCGGTCGAGCGCGTCGTCGTCTCGTCGCAGCACACGCGCGGCACCGACATGGACGAGCTGCGCTCGGCGATCGTCGAGCACGTCGTGCGCGCGGCGATCCCGGCCGAGCTGCTCGACGACGCGACGATGCGCAGCGCCGACTTCGTGCTCGTCAACCCGACCGGGCGCTTCGAGGTCGGCGGGCCGATGGGCGACGCCGGCCTGACCGGCCGCAAGATCATCGTCGACACCTACGGCGGCATGGCGCGCCACGGCGGCGGCGCCTTCTCGGGCAAGGATCCGACGAAGGTCGACCGCTCGGCCGCGTACGCCTGCCGCTGGGTCGCCAAGAACATCGTCGCCGCGGGCCTCGCGCGCCGGTGCGAGCTGCAGGTCGCCTACGCGATCGGCGTCGCCCACCCGGTCAGCCTCAACGTCGAGACGTTCGGCACGCACCGCGTCGACCCGGACGCGATCGAGGCCGCGGTGCGCGAGCACTTCGACCTGCGCCCGGCGGCGATCCTGCGCGACCTCGACCTGCGGCGCCCGATCTACCGCGCCACGGCCGCCTACGGGCACTTCGGCCGCGACCGCGAGGGCTTCCCCTGGGAGCGCACCGATCGCGCCGAGGCGCTCGCACGCGCGCTCGGTGTGAGCGCGACGCATGCCTGAGCCCGGATCCACGGATCGGCGTCTGCGCGGCGCACGTGCCGGCGTGTCTCGGGGGCGCCGTGAGCTCGCCTGCGCGTCCGTTGCGCGCGCCGAGCCGTGGCTCCGGACTCGGCCGGCTGCGGCCGAGCGCATGCCCTGAGCAGCGCACTCCCGGCACATCCGCGCGCGAGTGGCGACGACCCCGTGCGCGATGATCCTGCGGTGTCCCCGCCGCGCACCGCACGCATCGTCCCGCTCGTGACCACGCGTGCGCTGCGCGAGCCGCTCGACTACCTCCAGCCGGAGGGCGTCGAGCTCGCGGCGGGCGACGTCGTGCACGTGCCGCTGGCCGGGCGCAGCGTGCGCGGCGTCGTCGTCGAGGCCGGCGGGCCGGCGCAGCACGAGGGCAGGCTCGCGCTCGTCGAGCGCCTCGCCGACGAGCCGCGCATCGCGCCCGTCGTGCTCGAGCTGTGCCTCTGGATCGCGTCCTACTACGGCTCGACGCCGGCGCGCGCGCTCGCGCTGGCGCTGCCGCCGCGCGTGCGCGCGCCGCGCGACACGTGGGTCGCGGCAACGGGCGTCGAGGGCGGCAGCGAGCGCCGGCGGACGCTGCTCGCCGAGCTCGCCGGCGGGCCGCTGCCGCTGCGCGAGCTCGTGCAGCGCGCGGGCACGACGGGCGCGACCGTGCGCAAGCTCGCGCAGGACGGCCTCGTGACGATCGACGAGCGGTTGCGCGTGCCGACCGTGAAGGCCGGGCGCACGCCGAAGCCCGAGTCGCTGACGCCCGACCAGACGCTCGCCGTCGAGCGCATCGAGGGCCTGCTGGAGGCGGGCGGGGGCGACCTCCTGCTCTACGGCGTCACGGGCTCGGGCAAGACCGAGGTCTACCTGCGTGCGGCCGAGAGCGCGCTCGCGCGCGGGCGGACGGTGCTCGTGCTGGTGCCCGAGATCGCGCTCTCGCCGCAGACCGCGCGGCGCTTCGCGGCCCGCTTCGGCGAGCTCGTGGCGGTGCTGCACTCCGGGATCTCGGACGGCGAGCGGCGGGCCGTGCGCGAGGCCGCGATCGCGGGCGACGTGCGCGTCGTCGTCGGCGCCCGCTCGGCCGTCTTCGCGCCGCTGCCGGACGTCGGCCTGATCATCGTCGACGAGGAGCACGACTCGGCCTTCAAGCAGGGCGACGACCCTCGCTACGACGGCCGCCGCGTGGCCGCCAAGCGCGCGCGCATCGAGGGCGCCGTCTTCATCGTCGGCTCGGCCACGCCGCGGCCCGAGAGCTGGGCGCGCCTGCCGCGCGCCACGCTGCCGACGCGCGTCGGCGGCAGCCTGCCGCGCGTCGAGGTCGTCGACCTGCGCAAGGACGGCCTCTACCCGCTCTCGCGCCCGCTGCGCACGGGCCTGATCCGGCTCGCCGACGAGGGCGGCCGCGCGATCCTGCTGCTCAACCGCCGCGGCGAGGCCCCGGCGCTGCACTGCCGCAGCTGCGGGCACGGCTTCCGCTGCGACCGCTGCGACGTCAGCCTTGCGCTGCACGCCGGCAAGAGCCTGCGCTGCCACCACTGCGGCTACACCGAGCGCGCGCCGAGCGTGTGCCCGGCCTGCGGCTCGGTCGAGCTCGCCCGCCTCGGAGCCGGCACCGAGCGCGTGAGCGAGGCCGTCGCCGAGCTCCTGCCGCAGATCCCCGTGCTGCGCCTCGATGCCGATGCGACGGAGCGCAAGGGCAGCCTCGAGGCGACGCTCGAGCGCTTCGCGGCCGAGCCCGCGGCGGTGCTCGTCGGCACGCAGATGGTGGCCAAGGGCCACGACTTCCGCGACCTCCGCCTGGCGGCCGCGATCGACGCCGACCAGGGCCTCGCATGGCCCGACTTCCGCAGCGAGGAGCGCACGTTCGCGCTGCTCGCGCAGCTCGCCGGGCGCAGCGGCCGGCGCGGCGATCCCGGCTCGGTCGTGTTCCAGGCCTGGGATCCCGACCAGCGCGTCGTGCGGCTCGCCGCCGAGCACGCCGTCGAGCCGTTCCTGCGCGGCGAGCTCGAGCGGCGCGAGCGCCTGGGCTACCCGCCGTTCCGGCACCTCGTGCGCGTCGAGGTCGCGGCCGGACAGCCCGGCGCGGCCATGGAGGCGCTCGCGGCGCTGCGCGCGGCCGCCGAGCCCGTGCTCCCGGGTGACGAGCTGCTCGGGCCCGCGCCGCTCTTCCGCGTGCGCGGCCGCGAGCGCGCGCAGCTGCTCGTGAAGACGCTGCGGCCCGCGCGCGCCGGCAGCACGCTGGCCGAGCTGGTCGCGCGCCAGGGCCGCGCGCTGCGCAACGCCGACGCGAGCGCCGTCGTCGACGTCGACCCGCAGTAGGCGCGGCGGCGCCCGGCGATGGAGACCCGCGCGCTGATCGCGCGAGTGCTCCTAGACTGCCTGCACCTATGGCGGCCACCGAACACGATCACGACGCGCACGATCACGATCACGATGCGCACGACCACTCGCATGCGCACGAGCACGACCACGGCGAGCGGCGCTCCAAGAAGGAGCTCGAGCGCGAGGCGCGCGCCCGTGCCCGCGAGATGGTCGCGAAGAGCCAGATCCGCCAGTACCCCGAGCCCGTGCTGCGCGAGCCGGCGCGCGAGGTCAGCGAGTTCTCCGAGGATCTGCACGCGCTCGTCGACCGCATGGTGCGGCTGATGGACGACGCCAACGGCGTCGGCCTCGCCGGCAACCAGGTCGGCCTGCTGCGGCGCGTGCTCGTGTACCGCCCCGACCGCGAGGACGCCGAGTCCCGCGCGCTCGTCAATCCGACGATCGTGGAGCGCTCCGACGAGCTCGTGACCGACGAGGAGGGCTGCCTCTCGCTCGGCCCGCTGCGCGTCCCGGTCGAGCGCAACGCGCGCGTCACGGTCGCGGCGCAGGACGAGAACGGCGAGCCCGTGCGCGTCGAGGCCGGCGATCTCGAGGCGCGCATCCTGCAGCACGAGATCGATCACCTCGACGGCGTGCTGATCATCGATCGCACGAGCCCCGATGCGCGCCGCGAGGCGCTGGCCGCCCTGCGGCCGTTGCCGGGCCCACGACGCTGAGTCACTGAGCGGTGGCCGTCCGCGTCGGCTTCGCAGGCACGAACGCGTGGGCCGCCGCTGCGCTCGGGCGGCTCGTCGCCGCGCCCGGGAT
>DASXXY010000200.1:0-6256 GCA_036502805.1 Gaiellales bacterium
GGGCCGGCCGAGCCGGCGGCCTCGTCGCGGAAGCGCAGGCGCGAGACCCACGCCTGCGCGAACGTCTCGGCCGTGAGGTCGTGCGCGGCGTGGGCGTCCTGGCTGCGCCGCAGGTGGTAGCCGTGGATGCGCGCGGCGTAGCGCTCGTACAGCTCGCGGAACGCGGCGGCATCCGTGCGCGCCGCGGCGAGCAGCTCCGCATCGCTCCTCATTCGCGCAGCTTGACAGTCGGCATCGATCTCTCCGTTCGTCGGTGACGACAGGAGATGACGGCGCACCGCGCGTTTGTGACGCCCGGCCGGCTACGTCTGACGGATGCTGCGCCGGCCGAGCGCGGAGGGCCTGCGCTGCGAGAGGTACGCCATCGCGCCGGCCGCGGCGACGATGCACGTGACGCCGCCCATCAGCAGGCCCGCGCGGCCGCCGGCGGTCTCCGAGACCCAGCCGGCGATCGGGCCGCCGATCGGCGTCGTGCCGAGGAAGGCGACGGCCCAGAGGCTCATCACGCGCCCGCGCATGTCGGGCCGCGACTCGAGCTGGAGCGTGCTGTTGCCGATCGAGAGGACGGTCACGCTCGCGCCGCCGACGATCGTCATCGCGACGAGCTCGAGCGGCAGGGTGGGGGCCGCGGCGGCGAGCAGCATCGAGACGCCGAAGCCGAAGCTCGCCATGATCACGGCGCGCGTGCCGGTGCGACCGCTGCCTGCCACCACCAGGCCGCCGATCACGGCGCCTGCGCCCATCGCGGCCGTGAGGAAGCCGTAGACCTCGGCGCCACCGCCGAACGTCTCGCGCGCGACGATCGGCAGCACGACCTGGAACTCGTAGGCGAGCGCGCCGATCACGCCCATCATCGCGAGCGGCACCGCGAGCGCGGGCGTGGACGCGACGTAGCGCAGGCCATCGCGCAGCTGGCCGCGGGTGCGCGGAGCGGGGATGGTGGGGCGCAGCGTCGAGGTGTCGAGCAGGAGCAGCGAGGCGATCACGGCGACGTAGCTGCCGGCGTTCACGAGGAAGCAGATCGAGACGCCGACCGTGGCGATCAGGATGCCCGCAGCTGCGGGTCCGACTGCGCGCGCGGCGTTCACGAGCACGGAGTTGAGCGTCACGGCGTTGCGGACGTGATCCGGCCCGACGAGCTCGATCACGAACGACTGGCGCGTCGGGTTGTCGAAGGCGGTCGCGATGCCGAGGCTCGCCGCGAGCACGTAGACCTCCCACAGCCGGACGACGCCCGTGACCGTGAGCAGGCCGAGGATCAGCGCGAGCACGGCCATCACGCCCTGCACGAAGATGATCATGCGCCGCTTGTCGACGCGGTCGGCGACCACGCCGGCGTAGGGCGCCAGCACGAGCACGGGCACCATCTGCAGCGCGACGACGAAGCCGAGCTGCGTGCCCGATCCGGTCAGCGTGTAGACGAGCCAGCCCTGTGCGATCGTCTGCATCCAGGTGCCGACGAGCGAGATGCCCTGGCCCGCGTACCAGCGCCGGTAGTTCGGATTCGCGAGCGCCGCGAACGTGCGGCGCCCGATGGCCGCGGGGCTCACGTGCGCACGCCCGTCGAGGGTCCGGGCGCATCGCGCTGCAGGCCCTCGGCCAGCGCCTCGAGCGCCGGCAGCGCCGCGAGCAGCGCGGCGGCGTCGTCACCGGAGAGGTCGTCGAGATGCGCCGCGAGGCTCGCGGAACGCTCGGCGCGGATGCGCTCGTGCAGGGCCTTGCCGGCCGCCGTCGCCTCGACGCGGGCCGCGCGGCGATCCTCGGCGTCGGCCTGGCGGCTGATCAGCTGCAGCTCGGCGAGCCGGCCGGCGACGCGCGAGAGCATCGTCGGATTGACGTGCTCGATCTCGGCCAGCTCGGTCAGGCGCAGCGAGCCGCGCCGCGTGATCGTGGCGAGGATGGAGAGCTCGGTGGGCGTGAGGCCAGCGCCGGCATCGGTCGCGCGCAGGTAGCGCGACGTCCTGCCGAGCGCCATGCGCAGGCGCTCGACCGTCTCTCGCTCCACTCGCGTACCCGTCCCCGGCATCCGTCTCCAATTACTTGCTTGCTAGCAAGCATTGTATCACGGGCTCAGCCCCTCGCGATGTCCAGCACCGCGCGCGCGTATGCGCGCGCCGCCCTCGCGCCCAGCCAGCCGGGCGGCAGCTCGACCACGAACGACGTCGCCTTCGGGAAGCGGTGCGCCTGCCAGGTCGTCGCGCTGCCCGGGTAGCGGATCAGGCGTCGCAGCGGCAGGGCGACGCGCCGTGCGAAGCGCGCCTCGATGGCGGTGCTGCCGCTGGAGTTGTCGACGGTCGTCTCGGACTGGTGGAACCAGATCGTGATGTCGGGCCGGAGGCGCGTGATCAGCAGGCGGGCGAAGCGGCTCTCCGGCTCCGAGAGCGGCCCGGTGCCGGCGTAGAACGTCGTCCCGGGCGCCGTACGCGGGCGCCAGCGGTAGGCGAAGTTGCGATTGAGATCGACGCCGTGCGCGTTGCCGCGCGTGTTCGCATGCGCGCCGTCCGGGTTGAGGTCGGGCAGCACCCAGAGGTTGACGTGCTGCGAGGCCGTGTCGTGCTCGAGGCGGCGAACGATCGCGATGCCCGCGCGCTCGTTGCCGTGGATCGCGCCGACGACGAGCACCGTCGGGCCGTCGCCCGCCTCGCCGAGCCGCCGCGCGACGATCGGCCTGCCCAGCACGGAGTGGCCGGTGAGCGTGGAGGCCACGAGCGGGGCCGGCTGGCTGACCGGTGCCGCGGAGACCGTCACGTGCTCAGCATCTCACATCGGTTCTCAGGCCGGAGCCAGCTGCTGCATGCCCAGCTGCGGGGGCTCCACGACCTCCGGGTGCAGCAGGCTCGCGAGCTGCGCGACGCCCTCGGCGACGCGCGGGCCGGGACGCGAGTAGGCGGCGTCGCCGTCGACCGCGACGACGCGCGCGCCCATGGCGGGCACGCCGCCCGCCTCGGCGACCGTGCGCTCGACGTCGAAGCCGCACGGCGCGAGCACGAGCAGCTGCGGCGCCGCAGCCGCGACGGCGGCCCACGTCGTCGCGAACGAGCGCTCGCGCGTGCGCCCGAGCACCTCCTCGCCGCCCGCCAGCTCGACCATCTCGGGCACCCAGTGCCCGGCCGCGAACGGCGGATCGAGCCATTCCGCCACGAACACGCGCGGGCGCGGGAGGCCGCGCACGGCCTGGTGGACGCCGTCGATGCGGTGCCGCATGGCCTGCGCGAGCTGCTCGCCCCTGCCCGCGACGCCGAGATGGCGGCCGAGCGTGCGGATCGACTCCTCGATCTCGCCGATGTCGCGCGGGTCGAGCGAGATCGTCTCGGCGCCGGTGCGCGTGACGCGCCTGACCTCGCCGCTCGAGACGGCGCAGACCTCGCACAGATCCTGGGTCACGATCAGGTCGGGCGCGAGCTGCTCGAGCAGATCGGCGTCGACCGCGTAGAGCGGCCGGCCGTCCGCGAGCGCGGCGCGCACCGCAGCGTCGATCTCGGCGCTCGCGATCGTCGTCGTGTCGACGCGCGAGGCCGAGACGACCGGGGCGGCCTGGACCTCGGCCGGATAGGTGCACTCGTGCGAGCGGCCCACGAGCTGATCCGCGAGGCCGAGGGCCGCGATGATCTCGGTCGCGCTCGGAACGAGGGAGACGATGCGCACGCAACAAGCTTAGGGGGGTTGAGAAGGAACCTCCGGCTCCGCGCGGTATTTGCCTCGGACGATGAGTAAGTTGAGATCCATGAGACGGAAGCTCCTGGTCGCGGCGGCAGTCGCGCTCGTATCCCTGCCGGTCGCCGCCTATGCGGCTGTCCGTGCACCGGGTCCGCACGGATCGTTCACGGTCCGCGGCGCGAACATCTACACCCCGCAGGGCGATCGCTTCATCGTCCGCGGGGCGGTCATCGCCCCCAACGCGCTCACCGATCCGACGGGCGGGATGGACGCCAAGGAGCTCGCGGGCGTGCGCCACGACGCCAAGACGCTGGCCGCCATGGGCGTCAACACCGTGCGTCTCGACGTCACCGCGGTCGCCAACTCGGACGCCCGCCTCGCGGCCATCCGCCACACGGTCGCCGCCGCGCGCGCTGCGCATCTCGTCGTCATCCTCTCCGTGCGCGGCGGGACGAGCGCCGAGGCGCTGACGTTCGCGTCGTACCTTGCCGGCCGCTTCCACGACGACCGCATGGTCTGGCTGCAGCCCGCCTTCGACCCCTCCTGCGACGGCGCGACCGCCGACCGCAACCGCTGCATCTCGTGGGCCGCCTGGCGCGCGGAGCAGCAGGCGCTCGTGCACGCCATCCGCGGCGCCGGCATGCACTCGCCGATCCTGCTCTCGACGCCCCGCCGCTCGGGCGACCTGCGCCTGCTCGCGCACTACCACCTGACCGACAAGGGCCTGATCTACGGCGTGCACTTCCACGGCGGCCCGCGCAGCAAGCTCACGCTCGCGAACCGCAAGCAGATGGGCAAGCTCTTCGCCGGCCCGCGCACGCGCCGCTTCGCGATCATCGTCGACGACCTCGGCCGCGTCGCTCCGAGCGGCCGCCAGGACACGCCCGGCTGGAGCGACGACTTCACCGCCTTCGTCGCGAACTGGACGATCAACCGCGGCGGCGACGGCGCCATCGCGTCGGCCTGGACGCGCTACGGCCCCGGCGCGCTGCGCGCGCGCCACGGCGCCGGCCTCTCGCGCTTCGGCGCGACCTACGCCTCGCGCTTCCTGACGCTGACGTACGCCGTCGACCACGTGACGCACGCCCCGCGCGGCATGCGCGGCGCGCTCGCCTCGGGCGACCAGGGCCACGACGTGCGCGTCCTGCAGCAGGATCTCGTCGACCGCGGCTATCTCGCCGCGGACGAGGTCACGGGCGTCTACGACTACGGCACCGAGCAGGCGGTCATGGCCGTCGAGGGCTACAACGAGCTCAACCACGGCGGCGTCCGCGACGGCATCGCGAGCCCCCAGGTGCGCGCCCTCGCGGCCGGCGGCGAGCGCCCGAAGCCCACGCACGGCGGTCCGGCGCACGTCGAGGTCAGCCTCACGAACCAGACGCTCATGCTCGTGCACAAGGGCGGCACCGTCGCGCGCACGATCCACATCTCGAGCGGCGCGAGCGGCAAGACGCCCGCGGGCAACTTCGCGGTCTACTCGAAGGCCACGATGAGCTGGTCGAAGCCGTTCAAGACCTGGCTGCCGTTCGCCTCGTACTTCATCGGCGGCTACGCGCTGCACGAGTACCCGATCGTGCCGGGCTACCCCGCATCGCACGGCTGCGTGCGCATGCCGTCGACCGAGGCGCAGCGCGTCTACGCCTTCGCGACGCTGCACATGCCCGTCTTCGTCGCCTGAGTCCCGGCGGCGCGGCGGGAGCGAGCGGCGAGGCCGGTCGCTCGCGGTTCGCTAAGCTGGATGAAGGGCCCGGAGGTCGCCGGGCTCGCACGTGAACGGCCGGTCGCGCGCGTCCGGCGCCCGCCCTCTTAGCTCAGTTGGTAGAGCACCTCCATGGTAAGGAGGGGGTCAACGGTTCGAGTCCGTTAGAGGGCTTCGGGGAATTTGCAGGGCGTTGGTGGCTCCGGGTGAGCTGAACGTCGAGGTTGGCGGACCTGCGCCGAACGCGAATTCCTGAAGGCCTCGCTCACGGCCACGCCCGTGCCGCGGGCGTTCACCAGAGGCCGGGAACGAGGCGCTTGCGACTCGCCGCGAACCGCTCGTACGGCTCGCCGAGCGCGTCGAGGAGGGCCCGCTCCTCGACGCGGATGCGGATGATCAGGCCCACGGTCGGGACGACGGCGAGCAGTGCGAGCGAGAGCCAGTTGCCGAGGGCCAGTCCCAATCCGCTGAGCGTGAGGATCATCCCGCTGTAGGACGGGTGCCGGACCCAGCGGTACGGCCCACCGTCGACCACCGGCTGGCCGGGTTGCACCCGGACGTCGATGGTGAAGAACCGGCCGAGCGCTGCGATCGACCACTGGCGGATGACGATGCCGGCCCACATCAGGCCGATGCCGACGGCGAAGAAGCCCCAGCGTCCGCTGCCGATCGCCGCTCCCCGGACGTCGTCGGCGACCAGGAACGCGCCGACGATGCCGATCGTGACCGCCGCGATGACGACCAGGATGCTGCCGCGGTCCGAGCGCGCCCCGTCGCGGTTCCGCACGCTCCGGATCCGCGTTCGCTGCTCGAGCAGGACGAAGGCCCCGAGGCTCGCGTAGAACACGACCGTCGCGCTCGTCCCGGCATCGTGGAGCGCCGCCACGCGCTGAGTCTAGG
>DASXXY010000201.1:0-17138 GCA_036502805.1 Gaiellales bacterium
AAGTCGTCGATCGCGATCTGGACGCCGAGGCTGCGCAGCGCGCTGAGCTGGACGAGCGCCGCGGCCGGATCGTGCAGCAGGCTCGTCTCGGTGATCTCGAGCACGAGCGCGCTGGCGGGCAGGTCGTTGTCGGCGAGCGCGCGCTCGGCCTCGTGCAGCAGTCCCGGGCCGAGCTGGTGGGCGGAGACGTTGACCGTCACCTGCAGGCCGGCGCAGCCGGCGTACTGCGCGCGCCAGCCGGCGACGTCCCAGCAGGCGCGCCGGAGGATCGACGTGCCGAGCTGGTCGATCACGCCGGCGCTCTCGGCGAGCGGGATGAAGCGCTCGGGCGAGACCGGTCCGAGCGTCGCGTGCGTCCAGCGGGCGAGCGCCTCGAGCGCCAGTATCCGGCCGTCCGCCAGCGCGACGATCGGCTGGTAGGCGACCGTGATCTCCTCGCGCGCGACGGCCCGCATCAGCTCGTTGCGCAGCTCGAGATCGCGCACCGCCGCCTCCTGCATGCTCGGCTCGAAGACGCACACGCCGCCGCGCCTCGCGTCCTTCGCGGCGTACATCGCGATGTCGGCGTCGCGCAGGAGGTCCTCCGCGCCGGCTTTGCCGCTCGCGATGCCGATGCTCGCGTGCACGTGCAGCTCGTGGGCGTCGAGCGAGAACGGCTCGGCCAGCGCGGCGACCATCCGCTCGCCGAGCAGCTCCGCCTCGGCCGGCGCGTCGTCGTGCGCGATCAGGATGGCGAACTCGTCGCCGCCCAGCCGCGCGGCCGTGTCCGAGCGGCGCATGCACGCGCGCAGGCGCCTCGCGACCTCGACGAGCAGCCGGTCGCCGGCCTGATGCCCGAGGCTGTCGTTGACGAGCTTGAAATCGTCGACGTCGAGGAAGAGCACGGAGACCGTCTGCCCGTCGCGCTCCGCGCGCACCATCGCATGATCCAGCCGGTCGACGAAGAGCGCGCGGTTGGGCAGCCCCGTGAGCGGGTCCGTGAGCGCCTGGCGCACGGCGTCGGCCGCGCGCGCCGTCGCGATCGCGACGCCGGCGTACTCCGCGAAGAACGCGAGCGTCTCGCCGTCGGCGGCGCCGTAGGCGTCGTCGCCCCGCGTCGCGACGACGATGCTGCCGATCACGCTGCCGTGGCCGTACACGGGCGCGGCCATCGCCGCGCGCAGGCCCTGATCCGCGAGCGCCTGGATCTCGGCCTGCCCGCTGCCGTAGTCGTTCGTCATCACGACCCGCTCCTCGCCGATCGCGCGCCCGCCGATGCCCTCGCCGAGCGGGGCCCGGCGCAGCGAGTGCCTCATCGCCTCGTCGACGCCGATGCTCGAGGACAGGATCACGTACGACGGGTCGCTCTCGTCGATCATGCGCAGCCCGACGATCTCGGCTCCGATCACGCGCGAGGCGGCGTTGACGACGGCGTCGAGGATCGTGTCGAGCGGCGAGCGCTCGGCGATCGCGCGCTGGATGATCGCGAGCTGGTCGAGCAGCAGGCGGACGGAGTCCTCGGCCTCCTGGCGCACCGTGATGTCGCCCTCGAGCTCGTCGCGGCGGGCGGCGAAACGCCCGACGATCACGCCGACGAGGAAGAACGCCGCGGCCCGCGTGAGCGTCGCGATCGGCGTGACGGGGTCGCCCGTCGCCCCGCTCAGGAACACCACGAGCGCGACCGAGAGCGACGCGGCGGCGAGGCCGCCGCGCACGCCGAAGCGCACCGCGCAGAGCGCGATCGGCACGACGTAGAGCACGGTCGGCGCGTCGCGCGGCTCCCGGTCGACGAGGCGCAGGAGGCTGATCCCGGCGCCCGCGAGGAGCGCCAGGGCGAGCACCCGGCGGCGGTCGCCCGTGCGCGCGAAGCCGGCGGCGGGACGATCGCCCGGCCATGCCCGCCAGATGCCGTCGGACCGCATGGTCAGGCTATCGGCGGTCGAGCAGGCGGCCTTGACCGGCGCTGCCGCCCGGAACCGCCTCAGCCGGTTCCGTCGCCGAGCCCTGCCTGCGCGAGCGCGCGGCGGGCGAGCGCATCGTCCTCGGGGCCCGGCAGGCCGCTGACGCCGACCGCGCCGACGCGCCGCCCGTCCTCGAACGCCGCCACGCCGCCCTGGAAGAACGTGAAGAACGGGTCGAAGCTCGCGCGCTCGACCGGGTCGTCCTTGACCTTGGCGCCGAGGTCACGCGTCGAGAGGGCATCGCTGCGCGCGGCCGTGTAGGCCTTGCGCCGGGCGATCAGGCGCGTGTCCGGCGCCGCGCCGTCCATCGTCGCGGCCGCGACGAGCTCGCCGTGCGAGTCGGCGACGTAGACGGCGACCGGATCGCCCGCCGTGGCGACCACCGCCTGCACGATCGCGAGCGCGTGCTCGAGCTTCATCCTGCCTCCCGACGATTGACTCCCGTGCCGGCCAACGGTAGCCGGGTGGCGCCCGGCCGGGGCTGCGGGCGACGAGGCTAGTCTGCACGCATGGAGCTCGGGAGATTCGGCGTCTGGACGACCTACCGCGCGCTCGGGCAGGAGAACGCGGCCGAGGCGGCGCGGCTCGCCGAGGGTCTCGGCTACGGCACGTTCTGGCTCGGCGGCTCGCCGCAGCTGCCCGCGGTGCGCCCGCTGCTGGAGGCGAGCGAGGCGCTCGTCGTCGCGACGAGCATCGTCAACATCTGGGCCTACGACCCCGTCGAGCTCGCGGCGGAGTACGCCGGGCTCGCGCGCGACTTCCCGGATCGCCTGCTCGTCGGCGTGGGAGTCGGCCATCCCGAGGCGACGAGCGACTACACGAGGCCGTTCACGGCGATGAGGACGTTCCTGGACGGCCTCGACGGTGCAGCGGCGCCGATCCCGCACGACCGCCTCGCCATCGCCGCGCTCGCGCCGAAGATGCTCGCGCTGAGCGCCGAGCGGTCGCTCGGCGCGCTGCCGTACTTCGTGCCGCTGGAGCACACGCGCGTGGCTCGCGCAGCCGTCGGGGACGCAGCGCTCGTCGCGCCGGAGGTCGCCGTCGTCGTCGGCGACGACGCCGAGCGCGCCCGCGCCGTCGCACGCGACTACGCCGGCCTCTACCTCGGCCTCTCGAACTACACCAACAACCTGCTCACGCTCGGCTTCGACGAGGCGGACATCGCGGGCGGCGGCTCCGACCGGCTGATCGACGCCGTCGTGCCGCACGGGACGGCCGGCGATCTTGCCGGCGTGCTGCGCGCGCACCTCGCCGCGGGCGCCGACCACGTCGCGGTGCAGACGGTGGGGGAGCGCGGCATCCCGCGCCGCGACTGGACTGCGATCGCCGAGGCGCTCGGCTAGCTCGGAGCCGCTACGCCGCTTGCTGGAGCGTGACCTCGGCGGGCGCCGGCAGGGCGAACCGCATCGCGATGCGCAGCCCGCGCGAGGGGCTGGAGGAGACGTCGCTCCAGTCGGCGAGGCGACGCACGACCTGCATCCGCGAGCCGCGCCCGCCGCCGCCGATCGGCCCGCGCACGAGCCCGCCGACGAAGTCCTCCACGACCACCTCGAGCGAGCCGTGCTCGACGCTCGCGCTGACGGCGATCGTGGCGTCGGCGGCGCTCCCGGCGGCGGTGTGGAGCACGCAATCGGCGGCCGCCTCGGAGACGGCGAGCCGGATGTCGCAGGAGAGCGTGCCCGCGAGCTGCAGCTGGTCGCAGATCTCGCCGATCGCCCGGCGTGCGCTCGGCACGTGCTCGAGCCTGGCCGGCAGCTCGACGTGGAGGCTCGGCGTCATCCCGTTGTGTGCCACATCCCGGGCGCCGCGAATCCTGCGCGGCGCCGCTGCGAGTGCGGCCGGCATCAGGCGGCGAAGTCGGCGGTGGCCATGGTGGCGTTGGTGGCGTTGTTGTAGGTGCCGGTGGCGAGGCCGATGCCGATGTGGTGGAGGCCGGCGGTGAGGATGATCGCGCGGTGGATGGGGCTGTGCATCCACTGGTTGACGATGCCGTCGGGGGTGCCGTAGGTGCCTTGGCCCCAGGCGATGTCCTCGCCGATCAGCGGGCTCTTGAGGTAGCGGGAGATGCGCGCGTCCCAGCTCTCGTTGGGCGAGTTGTGCTCGAAGTAGTTCTGGCTGATCATGTCTGTGGAGTGGAAGCGTGCGGCGTTGCGCAGCTGCGGGAGTGCGGTGAAGGGCGTGAGGTTGTGCTGCTGGCGGATCTGGTTGAGCAGCACGAGCACCTGCTGCTCGTCGCTTGTCGCGCGCTTGCTGGTCTTCGTCGCGGCCTGGCTCGCGGCCGGGATCGCGATGCTGAGGGCGAGGCTTGCGAGGAGGCTGATGATGATCTTCCGCATACCTCCTAGATCGCCCCACCCCAGCCCCACGACGATCCGAGGAACACCCCAACCTCACTCCTCGCTTTCGACTACCCCCGATCGCTCGCAGACCTCGCGACGGGCCGCGTTCGGCGATGATCCGGGCGTGGCGAAGCTCGAGGATGCGGACTGGTGGGCGGTGCGGCGGGCGCAGAACCGCTCGGCCGCGACGTACCGCTGCCCGCTCTGCGGCCACCGCCTGCACGCCGGCAGCGAGCATTCGCTGATCGCGCCCGAGGGCGACGCGAGCCGCCGCCGCCACGCCCACAGCGAGTGCGTGCTGGCGGCGCGGGAGCAGGGCCGCCTGCCGCTGCGCGAGGACTGGCTCGCGACGCAGCCGCGCCGCCCGTCGCTGTGGCGCCGGCTGCTCGGGCGTGGCGCCGAGCCGGATCGGGACGCGCACCCTTAGTAGGCTGCTCGGCATGATCGCCACGGCACCCTTCGGAGCGACCGGCCACCAGAGCTCGCGCGTCATCTTCGGCGCGGCCGCATTCATGCAGACGACGCAGGCCGAGTCGGACCCCTCGCTCGACGTGCTGCTCGAGCACGGCGTCAACCACATCGACGTCGCCGCGAGCTATGGCGATGCCGAGCTGCGCCTCGCGCCGTGGATGCGCGAGCACCGCTCCGACTTCTTCCTCGCGACGAAGACGGGCGAGCGCGCCTACGCGCCGGCGCGCGAGCAGATCCGCCGCTCGCTCGAGCGCATGGAGGTCGACCACGTCGATCTGCTGCAGCTCCACTGCCTCGTCCACCCCGCGGAGTGGGATCTCGCCATGAGCGAGGACGGCGCGCTGCGCGCCGCCATCGAGGCGCGCGACGAGGGCCTCACGCGCTTCATCGGCGTGACCGGCCACGGGCTGACGATCGCCGAGATGCACCAGCGCAGCCTCGCGCGCTTCGCGTTCGACTCCGTGCTCTTCCCGTACAGCCACGTGATCACGCGCGACGACGTCTACCGTGCCGACGCGGAGCGCCTGCTCGCGCTGTGCCGCGAGCGCGACGTCGCGGTGCAGACGATCAAGAGCATCTCGCGCGGGCCGTGGGGCTCGAAGGAGCAGACGACCTCGACCTGGTACGAGCCGCTCGTCGAGCAGGAGCACATCGACCTGGCCGTGCACTGGGTGCTCGGCGAGCCGGGCGTCTTCCTCAACAGCGCGAGCGACGTGAGCCTGCTCCCGAAGGTGCTCGACGCCGCCGAGCGCTTCGAGTCGCGCCCGTCCGACGACGAGCTCGCCCGGCTGCTCGAGGATCAGCGGCTCAGCACGCTCTTCGCCTAGCGATCGTCCGCGCACCCGGCTCGCCGTCGGCAGCGACCTGTCGTCCGCGCGCGTGCATCAGGCGACGGCCGCGCCGAGCGCGTCGATCTGCTCCGCCGTGAGCTCGAGGCCCGCCGCGGCGACGTTGTCCTCGAGGTGCTCGACCGACGAGGTGCCCGGGATCGGCAGCATCACCGGCGAGCGCGCGAGCAGCCACGCGAGCGCGAGCTGCGATGGCGCCGCGCCGATCTCGGCCGCGATCTCGTCGAGCGCGCCGCCGCTGCCGGCGAGCTTGCCGGTTGCGAGCGGGAACCACGGGATGAACGCGATGCCGTTCGCCTCCGCGTGCTCGAGCAGGGGCTCGGCCGTGCGCTTGGCGAGGTTGTAGAGGTTCTGGACGGAGACGATCGTCGCCGTCCGCTGGGCCTCCTGCAGCTCCTCGACGGTGACCTCGGAGAGACCGATGTGGCCGATCGTGCCCTCCTGCTGAAGCTCGGCCAGCACGCCGACCTGCTCGGCCAGCGGCAGCTTCGGGTCGATGCGGTGGAGCTGGAAGAGGTCGATGCGCTCGACTCCGAGATGCCGCAGGCTCAGCTGCACCTGCTGGCGCAGGTACTCCGGCCGCCCCAGGGCGTGCCACTCGCCGGGACCCCAGCGCGTGAGGCCGGCCTTGGTGGCGATGACGAGATCGTCGGCGTACGGGTGCAGCGCCTCGCGGATCAGCTCCTCGGCGACGAACGGTCCGTAGGAGTCGGCGGTGTCGATGAAGGTGACGCCGAGCTCGACGGCGCGGCGCAGCACGCGGATCGCCTCGCCGCGATCCTTCGGCTCGCCCCAGACGCCGGGTCCGGGCAGCTGCATCGTCCCGTAGCCGAGCCGGTTCACCTGCAGCTCGCCGCCGATCGCGAACGTGCCGGATTGGGTTGCGGTGGTCGTCATGTGTGCCTTCCTCTCGCTGTCTGCGGACGCGCGCGTCAGAGCTGCGCGCCCGCGGGGAGATCGCTGGTGTGCGTGAGCGTCTCCCACGCGGCGAGCTGCCGCACACCCATGGCGCGAGCCGGTGCCGGGCTGCTCACCGGCCGCCCGACCGGCGACGACGGAGGCGGAGGGCCGGCGGCCCGCCCACCCGGCCCCTCAGGTGAGGCGCGCCTTGTCGCCTGCGACGGCGACACGGACGTCGTCGCCCTCGTGTGCGACGCGTAGGCGGATGCCGAACGTCTTCGACGGATCGGCCTGCTCGAGCGCGGCGCTCAGCGCCTCGCCGACGGCCAGCATCGCCTCTGCCCTGCGCTCCTCGCCGACGCCCCGCGCGGCGAGCCAGAGAGCGACACGGCGGCGCGCCTCGGCGAGCGCCAGGAGATCGACGGGGAGATCCATCTCGACGACGGCCGGCACGTCGCCGAAGCGCAGGACGAGCAGGGCGATGTCGTCGTCGGCCGCCGTGACCTCCGCCACGTCGCGGAGCAGGCGGTCGGCGAGCTCGCCCGCGGGCACGTCCGGGCCGGCCGCGCGGAACGCCGAGGCGAGCCGCTCGATGCCTGCGTCGATGACCTCGTCGCGGCGCTCGACCATGCCGTCCGTGTAGGCGATCAGCGTGCCGTGCGCGGGCAGCGCGAGCCGCGCGTCGACGACCGGCTTGACGGCGATCGGCCCGAGCAGCGAGAACTGCGCGCCCGAGAGCGGCGTGATCGCGAGGCTGTCGTCATCGCGCAGGAGCGGCGGCGGATGTCCCGCCGAGGCATAGGAGAGCTCGCGCGTATAGGGATCGACGGAGATGCAGATCGCGGTCGCCATGTCGTCCTGCACCATGTGCCGCTGCAGGCGCGTCATGACTGCGGCCGGCGACGCGTGCTCGTAGGCGTAGGCGCGGAACGCGTTGCGCAGCTGCCCCATCAGCGCCGCCGCGGCGACGCCGCGGCCTGCGACGTCGCCGACCGTGATCTGGATCAGCCCGTCGGGCCGGCGCAGCACGTCGAACCAGTCGCCGCCGACCTCGAGGCCGGTGCTGCCCGCCTGGTAGCGCGCGGCCGAGTCGACGCCGTCGATCTCCGGCACCGCGGCGAGCAGGCTGCGCTGCAGCGTCGTCGCGACCTGGTGCTCGCGCTCGTAGCGGCGCCGCCGCTGCAGCGCGCGCTCGCCCGCGATCAGCGCCTCGATGCGCGCGCGCCGGAAGATCCACAGCAGCATCACGAGGTCGAGCAGCGCGACGCCGCCGAGCAGCGCGACCTCGAGGATCAGCGTGCGCCGCGCCGCGGAGAAGATGTCGGAGCGCTTGCGGTCGATGATCACCGTCCACTGCGGGATGGCGGCGCGCGCGAACGCCAGCACGTGGCCGTCGCTGCCGTTCAGGCCCTGCGTGTCCGAGAGCACGCCGTTCTTGGCCTTGCCGAAGCGCGCGGGCTCGGCCAGGTGCTTCGGGTGCACGAAGCCGGCCAGGATCGACTGGTTCGTGCGGTCGATGATCGCGAGGCCCGCGAAGCCGAGGTCGAGCGACGCCTGGTCGGGGTTCGCTGGCTTGATCAGGAGCGTCCCGATGAGGACGCCGGTGATCGCGCCGGCGGCATTGCGCGTGGGGTAGCCGGTGGCCACGACCTGCTGCCCGTTGAGCTTGCCGGTGATGCCCTCGCTCACGAAGGGCGCGCCGCTCTTGAGCGCCTGCCGGAAATAGCTGCGATCGGAGACGTCGGCGATGTCCCCGGGCGTCGGGCGGTTCGTGCTCACCCGCACGGTGCCGTTGCGATTGGCCCACGCGAGGCCGCCCGGGAAGAGCTTCCCGTCCGGCGGCTGGATGCGCGTGAAGTAGGCGAGCATCGCCGCCTGATCCTGCCGCTGCACGACGGGCGAGTCGGCGATCGACGAGAGCGTGCCGATCTGGCCGCCGAAGTAGATGTCGAAGATCTCGGCGGCGAGCACGGCGCGCGCGCGCGAGTTGTTGGCCGCGTCGCTCTGCGCGTCGCGGTACTGACGCAGCGCGAGCGCACCGGCGACGGCGGCGAAGAGCAGCAGCGCCGCCAGCGCGAGCAGCGTCACCGCCCGCCGCGTCGCGAGCGTCGCGGTCTCGCCGGCGGCCGGCTCGTCGTCGCCGACACGGCGCTCGGGCGAGCTCACGTGCCCTCCCCGCGCCGTCGTCGCTGAGATCGTCGCGCGCCCATCGCGCGGGGACGATATCCGAACGCCTTCGCGCCGCGGACGCGGGGGATGCTCAGCGCGACACCCGGCGGACGGCGACGGGCGAGCGGTTGCCCGCGCGGTCGACCGCGACGGCGCGCACGACCCATGCGCCCGCGCCGAGCGGCGGGCTCCGGAACGCGCCACGGACGAGCGCGACCGCGACCAGCCTCGCGGCAGCGCGGGCGCACGCGAGCGGGCGGAAGCGCCTGCCGTCCCAGACCGTGCAGGCCGTGCCGGCGCGTCGCTCGACGCCGAGCAGGACGCGCCGGACGCCGCGGCCGACCGGGTCGTCGAGCGCCGTGCCCCTCACGCGCCGGCAGCCGGCCGAGCAGTGCAGCGAGACCGCCGGTGGCCGGGTGTCCACCGGCGGGCATGCGCCTTGCAGCCGCAGCACGCCGATCGCACTCCTCGCGACCGTCGTCCCCGGCCTGCCCACGGTGTCGATCGTGCCGTCGAGCAGCGTGCCCATCAGCACGACCGCGCCACCCGGCGCGAAGGCGACGGCGCCGAGACGCCCGACCATCGGCGTCGCATCGAGCTGCGCGGTCGCGAGCGTGTCGGCGGCGAACGTCGAGTCCAGCCGGCCGTCGGGAGCGAGTCGCTCGAGCCCGTGGGCCGAGGAGAAGACGAGGTTGCCGGCGCAGTCCGCCATCACATCGCCCGTGTAGCCGGGCGGCGACGCGATCTGCCCGCGCGTGCCGAAGGCGCGATCGAGCCGGCCGTCCGGCGTCAGCCGCGCGGCGGCGAACCGAGGCAGGGCGACCGCGCCGGTTCCCCAGTCCCCGGTGACGAGCACGCCGCCGCCTGCGCGGAGGCTCAGCCGCAGCCCCGCGCCGTGCACTCCGAGCGCGGCGACGCCGGCAGTGGCGAACGTCGCGTCGAGCTCACCGGCGGGTGTCAGCCGGACGACCTCGGCCGTCACGTCGCGCGGAACGGTGGTCGCCGAGACCGAATAGGCACCGAGCACGATGCGGCCGTCCTCGTCGATTGCGAGCGCATGCGTCTGGGGCAACGCGAACGGGGACAGGTCGAGCATGAGGAACCCACCGCTCGCGAACGACGGATCGGGCGCGCCGGCGTCGCTGAAGCGGGCGAGCACCACCTGCCGCTCGAGCCCGCTCCCGAAGGGCGGCGAGTTGCTGGCGGCGCCGGCGACGACGACGCTCGAGCCGTCCATGGCGATCGACTGCCACCACGCCGGCGCGCCGTTGTAAACACCGTTCTCGACCACGATGCCCCCACTGCCGAATGCGGCGTCGGGCGCCCCGTCGGCCAGCAGGCGCATCACGGCGGGGACGTCGTCGTCCACCTCTCCGGCGAGCACGATCCGACCGCCGGTGTCGACTGCGAGCGCCTCCGCGCGCGTTGCGCGATAGGGCGCCGGCGGCTCGACCGTCGCGATGCCGCCGACGCCGAAGGCGGGGTCGAGGGAGCCGTTCGGCAGCAGCCTGAGCACGGCTGCGCGCGAGTGGAGCTGGAGGCCGTCGTCCAGCGTCGCAGCGACCAGGATGCGCCCCGCGGCGTCGACGCGAGCGTCCGCCGGCGACGTGAAGCGCGCCGGCGCGAACGTCGCCACGTGGCCGTGGTCGAACGCCGGATCCGGCGCGCCGTCCATCGCGAACGCCGCGGCCGGGAGCAGCATGAGCAGCAGCAGGCCTCGAGCGACATGGGCGATCATCACGCGAATCTACTCCTCGCGACGCGCGACGCCAATGCCGCTCAGCGCCGGCGGCCGCGAACGCGGCGCAGGAGCCGCACGGGCAGCGCCGCGATCAGCGGCGGCCCGCGGTCGGGCGCCGCGTCGCGCTCGAGCCCCAGCGCGTAGCGCCTCGCGTCCTCGTCCGTCGCGTACCGCTTGGAGCCCCCGGCCCCGCACTCGCGGACGCACTCCCAGAGCATGAGCGGGCCCTCCGCGCGGAAGCGGAAGCGGTGGCCGAGGATGCGGCACGCGAGCATCGCGCCCAGCCTAGATGCAGACGCCACGTTTCGGTTTTCGCGGCGCGTGGGTACCTCGTCGCCGTGAACGCCGCCGCCGGTGAGATCGAGACTGCCATCCCCGCCCGGCTCGACCGCCTGCCGTGGTCGCGCTTCCACTGGATGGTCGTGCTCGGCCTCGGCGCCGTGTGGATCCTGGACGGCCTCGAGGCGACGATCGTCGGCAGCGTCGCCGCGCGCCTGACCGAGAAGGGCAGCGGGATCTCGATCGGCGCCGGCGGCATCGGCATCGCCGCGGCCTTCTACGTCGCCGGCGGCTGTCTCGGCGCGCTGCTCTTCGGCCAGCTGACCGACCGCTTCGGCCGCAAGCGCCTGTTCATCCTGACGCTCGGCGTCTACATCGTCGCGACCGTCGCGACGGCGTTCGCGTTCGCGCCCTGGTACCTCTACCTCGCGCGCTTCCTGACCGGTTCCGGCATCGGCGGCGAGTACGCCGCCATCAACTCGGCGATCGACGAGCTGATCCCGGCGCGCGTGCGCGGCCGCGTCGATCTGCTGATCAACGGCAGCTACTGGGTCGGCGCGGGCATCGGCTCGGTCGCCGCCCTGGTGTTCCTCAACACCGACCTGTTCGCGAAGGACGTCGGCTGGCGGCTCGCGTTCGGCTGCGGCGCGGTGCTCGGCCTGACGATCCTGTTCGTGCGGCGCAACGTGCCCGAGAGCCCGCGCTGGCTCTTCATCCACGGCCGCGAGGAGGAGGCCGAGCGCATCGTCGACGACATCGAGTCGGGCATCGAGCGCGAGACGGGCGAGAAGCTCGAGGCCGCCGACGAGACGATCGAGGTGCGCCAGCGCAAGGCGATCCCGTTCCGCGAGATCGCGAGCGTCGCGTTCAGCCGCTATCCCAAGCGCGCCGTGCTGTGCCTCGCGCTGTTCCTCGGTCAGGCCTTCCTCTACAACGCCATCACGTTCGACCTCGGCACGATCCTGAGCACGTACTTCGGCGTCGCCTCGGGCTCCGTCCCGCTCTTCCTCGTGATCTTCGCGGCCGGCAACTTCATGGGCCCGCTGCTGCTCGGCCGGCTGTTCGACACGCTCGGGCGCAAGATCATGGTCACGTTCTGCTACCTCGCCTCGGCCGTGATCGGCGCCATCCTGGCGCTGCTCCTGCTCGGCGGTTCGCTCTCGGAATGGACGTTCATCGCGCTCGTCGGCGCGACGTTCTTCGTCGCCTCCGCAGGCGCGAGCTCCGCCTACCTGACCGTCAGCGAGATCTTCCCGATGGAGACGAGGGCGCTCGCGATCGCGTTCTTCTACGCCGTCGGCACCGCGGCCGGCGGCATCACGGGCCCGCTGCTCTTCGGGCACCTGATCGACTCCGGCCAGCGCTCGCAGCTCGCGACGGGCTTCTTCATCGGCGCCGGCGTGATGGCTCTCGGCGGGCTCGCCGAGGTGCTCTTCGGCGTGCGCGCCGAGCAGCGCTCGCTCGAGGACATCGCGGAGCCGCTGACGGCGACGTCCAGCGGCTCCGAGGACGGCGCCGACGACGAGGGCGGCGCACAGAGGACCGACCACGGCGACCCGCCGCAGTCGCCGCCCCTTCGCCCCGTCACCGGGCTGCGGCGCTACCGGCCCGGCATCGGCAGCTCGCGCGCGTACGCGCCCTGGATGTCCGTCTCGTCCGACGCCGGCAGCGCACGCGAGCTGCAGCGCGAGGTCGACGCGATCGTGCACGCCCTGCGCGAGCGCGGCGACCTCGACCGCGCGGCCCTCGCCTCGGCCGTGCGCTCACGCCAGTGGGGTCCGGGCCGCCTGCGCGGCGCGCTCCAGGAGGCCGTCGCACGCGGCGAGGTGCGGCGGCTCGCCCGCGGCCGCTATGCCGTCGCCGCGCCGGTCACGCCGCCCGTGGCGCGCTGAGCGCCCCGCCGCCTCCGTCAGGTCCGCACCCAGACGCCGTCATCGCCCGGCAGGTAGACCGTGCTGGGCGGGGACGGCGCGACGTGCTTCGCGCCCGTGGCCCTGTTCGCCGCCACGCTCACGCGATAGCGGCGCTTGGGCGCGAGCGGTCCGAGCTTGACGCTCCCGTGACAGCTCGCGCTCAGATGCGGGCCGCCGACGACGGCGACCGTGACGGTCGCCGCGCCGAGGCAGCCGGAGACGGAGACCTGGAGGTAGTACCGCCACGCGCCCGCCCGGCCGACGCGCCAGGGCAGGACGTCGAAGTACGCGGTCGGACCGGACAGGGTGGCCGGCGCCGTGGCCTGCGAGGAGTGCCAGGTGGCCGCGCGCTTGCACGTCACGACGTCCCTGTCGTCGATGCCCCCGCCGGCATCCCAGAGCCGCCACGAGCTGATGCGCCCGCTCGCCTTGCCGCCGCTGATGCGTCCCGAGATGACGTAGTGGTTGACGACGCCGTAGCCGTCGAGCACGCCGCCGGAGACGTGGAAGCGGCCCTGCCTGGTGACGCGGATCGGGTCGAGCCCGTAGGCCGTGCTGTCCACGTTCGCATCGAGCGACGAGCCGTTGCACTCGACGCCGACGCGCGCCGTGAGGTGCGTGACCGCGCCGTTGCGGTAGTCGAAGCTGACGTCGGAGAAGCTGCCCTCGCGGGACTGGAACATGTGCGAGATCTGACGGTGCGGGGCGCGCGGGGCGAGCACGGCGTCGATCGGCCAGGTGCCCGTGCAGTCGCCGCCGAACGTCGTCGGGCCGCCGGCGGTGATCTGGCCCGTCACCGCTCGCCCGTCGCGCGAGACCGTGCCGTCGACGGCGAACGTCCACGCATCCTTGTAGTCGTCGGTCGTCGTGCCGGCGAGGTGGAAGCGCCCGCCGACGACCGCGACCGAGGGCCCACGCCAGCGGATCTCGACCGGATCGGCGCGCGAGTCGTGCGCTGCCTCCTCGCCGCACGTCTGCAGCCTGCCGGTCTCGGTCGTGAGCGACGTCACCGTGCCGCCCGTCGTGATCTTGAGCGCGAGCTTCGCGTACTGCGAGGTCGAGCCGGCATAGGTCGTCGCACCGGCCCCGGGGGCGAGCGCGAGCGAGGCCGTGGCGAGCAGTGCGGCGAGCAGGGCGGTGCGACCGAGCATGCGTCTTGCGTCGGCCCGGAAGGGTGTGTCCGCGAGCCCCCGTTCGGGCGAATCACGCGCGTGCGTCTACGATCGCGCGGTGGGCCGCCTCGCCGGGAAGTCGATCGTCGTCACGGGCGGGTCGTCCGGCCTCGGCCGTGCGATGGCGCTGCGCTTCGCGGCCGAGGGCGCCGACGTGATCGTCGGCGACGTGCGCGAGGAGCCGCGCGAGGGCGGCCTGCCGACGGCCGAGCTGATCGCCCGCGACGGCGGGCGCGGCGCCTTCGTGATGGCCGATGCGGCGAGCGCCGCCGACGTCGATCTGCTCGTGCAGACGGCGGTGGAGCGCAGCGGCAGGCTCGACGTGATGGTGCCGAACGCGATCCTCGCGGGCCGCCACTCGCGCGGGCTGCTCGAGACGAGCGAGGAGGACTGGGATGCGATCCTCGCCGTCGGCCTGCGCGGCGTCTTCCTGGCCTGCCGCAGCGCCGTCCGGCAGATGCTCGAGCAGGCGCCGGTCGGCGAGGCGCGCGGGCGCATCGTCGCCATCTCGTCCCAGCACGGGATGGTCGGCCCGCCGGGGCACGTCGCCTATGCCGCCGCCAAGGGCGGCGTCGTCAACCTCACGCGCCAGATCGCCGTCGACTTCGGCCGGCGCGGCATCGTCTGCAACGCGATCGCGCCAGGCAAGATCCTGACGGCCCCCGCCGACGAGCCGGAGACGCCCGAGACGCTCGCGTACTCGCACGCGCGCACGCCGTTCCACCGCCTCGGGCGGCCCGAGGACGTCGCCTCGCTCGCCGTCTTCCTGGCCTCCGACGAGTGCACCTACATGAGCGGCGCGAACGTGATGGTGGACGGCGGCTGGATGGCGTACTGACGGCGTCGCCGCGCGGGCTACCATCAGCACGGCGCCACGACGGCGCGTGCAGTGCGCCTGAAGCAGCGAAAGGAGCGCCACGTGGAAGCAACGCGGCTCGCATCGGATCTCGGCTTTCCGGAGGGCCCGACGGTCATGCCGGACGGCGCCGTCGTGTTCTGCGACGGCAACACGGGCGAGCTGCTGCAGTGGCGCGACGGCGCGGTTGCCCCGTTCGCCGTGACCGGCGGATCGCCGTGGGGCGCGGTGCTCGGCACCGACGGCGCGATCTACGTCACGCAGGGCGGCAACGTCCCGGGCAGCGGCGACCTCAGCGCCGTGCCGGGCGTGCAGCGCGTCAACGCCGACGGCTCCGTCGAGCTGCTCGCCGCGAGCATCGCCGGCCACACGCTGGCGGGCCCGAACGACCTCGCCTTCGGGCCCGACGGCCGTCTCTGGTTCACGGACTCCGGCACCGAGGGCGACGACCGCTACCCCGTGCGCGAGCCCGGCCGCCTGTACGCGCTCGACGCCTCCGGCGAGGGCGCGCTGATCCTCGAGCGCCCGGAGGTGTACCCGAACGGCATCGCCTTCGACGCCCAGGGCCGCCTGCTCTGGACCGAGTCGATGGCCCATCGCGTGTGCCGCCTCGACGACGGCGAGGCGACGGTGTTCGCCCAGCTGAGCGACGACCACGTGCCCGACGGCATGGCGTTCGCGGCCGACGGCCGCCTGTTCGTGTGCACGACGGTCTCGGGCGGGCTCACGGTGCTCTCGCCCGAGGGCGAGGTGCTCGAGGAGATCACGATCGGCGAGTGCGCGACGAACTGCATGTTCGACGGCTCCGCGCTCTACGTCACGGCCACGAAGGTGCCGGATCTCGGCTTCGGGCAGACGAGCGGCACGTTCTGGCGCATCGACACCGATGCCACGGGCGGGCTGCCGCTGATCCCGGGCACGCTGTAGCGCCCGCGCCGCCTACTCGGGCGGGTATTGCTCGAGCCACCACTCCGCGATGTCGCAGCGGCGCATGAAGCTGACGCCGTGCTGCGCCTGGGCGTGCTCGATGAAGCGGCGCAGCGCCGAGGCCCGCGCGGCCTGGCCGCTCCAGCGCTCGTGCACGGCGACCGTCATCATGGTCGGCCGCTCGTCGCCCTCGCGCAGCAGCTCGTCGAGGCCCCAGACCAGCGTGTCGAGGAAGTCGCGGGGGCTCGCGAAGCCGGGGTTCATGAGGTAGCGCGAGTCGTTGTAGGTCTTGGAGTACGGGATCACGAGGATCGGCGGCACGCCGTCGGCCCGCTCGTAGTAGGGCAGGTCGTCGGCGCAGCCCTCCGAGTGGTAGCTGAAGCCCCCGAGCTCGTGCAGGATGCCGCGCGTGTTCTCGCTCGGCCAGCCGCGCGAGTTCCAGCCGATCGGCTTCGTGCCGAGCACGCGCTCGAACGTCTCGACCGCACGCACGATCAGCTCCCGCTCCTCGGCGCGGCTGTACGTCCAGGCCTCCGTCCAGCGCCAGCCGTGGCCGAGCACGTCGTGGCCGCGCTCGCGCATCCACCCGGCGACGGCCGGGTTGAGCTCGAGCGCGACCGCTGCCGCCGAGACCGTCACCGGCACGTCCGCCGCGTCGAAGATGCGCGCCAGGCGCCAGACGCCGGCGCGGCTGCCGAACTCGTAGTGCGCCTCGGTGCCGGGGTCGCGCTGCGGCGGCTGCACGCCCGGATCGGCGTACTCGCCCCAGCCGTCGTTGCGGTCGTCGCCCCAGGCGACCGAGTACTCCGAGCCCGCCTCGTAGACGAGCACGAGGTTGATCACGACCTTCGCGCCGTCCGGCCACGTGATGCCGGGCGCGTCGCGGCCGTAGCCGACGAGGTCGCGCGCGCGGGTGGCGGCCGGGATGTCGCCCGGGGTTGCATCGGTCATCGGGTCACCTCAGGTCGGCGAGGACGCGTGCGAGCTCGGCCGCGGCGCGGCGCATGACCGGCTCCGGCGCGACCGTCACGCGCGCGAGGCCCGGCAGGCCGAACTCGGTGCCGCCCCGCACCAGGATGCCGCGGCGCATGAGCTCGGCGCAGACGGCGCGATCGTCCATCCCGAGCTCGACGAGCACGAAGTTCGACTGCGACGGGAAGGACGTGATGCCCGCCGCGGAGAGCTCGTTCCGGAAGAGCTCGCGCGCCGCGACGACCTCGGCGCGGCGGCGCTCGATGAAGCCGGGGTCGGCGACGCCCGCGATGCCCGCGGCGAGCGCCGCGCGGTTGACGTTGAACGGCTCCTGCACGAGATCGAGCAGCCTGGCGACCTCGGGATCCGAGATCGCGAAGCCGACGCGCAGGCCGGCCAGGCCGAGGATCTTCGAGAAGGAGCGGATGACGATCACCGCGCGCCCCTCGCGCACGTCGCGACGGCGGTCGACGCGCACGGCCGGATCGGCGAAGTCGATGTACGTCTCGTCGGCGACCACGACGCAGTCGGGCGGCAGGCGGTCGAGGAAGGCCGTCCACGCCGCCGGCTCGATCAGCGTGCCGGTCGGGTTGTTCGGGTCGCAGATCCAG
>DASXXY010000202.1:0-2139 GCA_036502805.1 Gaiellales bacterium
CTCGGCCCACACACGACGCTGGGGCGGCTGTTCGACGGCAAGCTGACCGAAACGCGCCTGGCGATCGTGCTCGCACAGACATTCGTCGCCGCCCCCTTTCTCGTGATCGCCGCGCGTGCGGCGTTTGCCGCTGTCGATCCCGCGCTCGACGACGTCGCCGCCTCGCTCGGCCACGGGCGGCTCGCGCGCTTCTGGCGCGTCGCCGTGCCCGCCGCGCTGCCCGGCATCGGCGCCGGACTGCTGCTTGCCTGGTTGCGCTCCTTCGGCGAGTTCGGCGCGACCGTGATCCTCGCGTACCACCCTTATTCGCTGCCCGTGTACACGTTCGTCGAATTCGATGCCACGGGGCTGCCCGCGACGATGCTGCCGATCGCCGTCGCGCTCGGCGCCGCGCTGGTCGTGCTGTTGCTGAATGGCTCACGGCTGCCGCGACGACACGCGATGCGGCATTCGATACCTGCGCCGCTTGCCCCGCGCGGCGCCGCGCTCGAGGCTGCGGAACGCTCGGGCTCGGCACAGTTGGGGATCGCCGCCGCCGCGCGCTCGCAGGAGACGTCGCACGACCGCGACGCGCTGGACTTCGCGCTGGCGAAGCAACTCGGCGACTTCTCCCTAGACGTGTCCCACCGCGCCGCCGGACCGCGCCTGGCGCTGCTCGGCCCCTCGGGAGCCGGCAAGACGCTCACGCTGCGTCTGCTCGCCGGGCTGATCCGCCCCACCGGCGGCGCCCGCGTCGCCCTCGGCTCACAAGCCCTGCATGATCGGCCTCCCGAGCGGCGCGAGTTCGGCTATGTGCCCCAGCAGCCCGCGCTGATGCCCCGGCGCAGCGTCTGGCGCCAGGTCACGTTTGGCGCGCGCGCGAAGCCCGCGCTCGCCGCCTGGTGGATCGAGCGCCTCGGGCTCGCCGGGCTCGAGCGCCGCCTACCCGACGAGCTGTCCGGCGGCCAGCAGCGCCGCGTCGCGCTCGCGCGCGCGCTCGCCGTCGAACCGCGCGTGCTGCTGCTCGACGAGCCGTTTGCGGGGCTCGACGCGCCCGTGCGCGACCGCCTGCGCCGCGAGCTTCGGCGACTGCAGCGGGAAGTAGGACTGAGCACGGTGCTCGTCACACACGACCCGGAGGAGGCCGCACTGCTCGCCGACGAGGTGCTCGTGCTCGACCGCGGCCGGGTGCTGCAAGCCGGCGCCCGCGCGTCCGTGTTCGGAGCCCCCGCCTCGCCGCAGGTGGCGGCACTGCTCGGCATCGCCAACGCGCACCGCGGCGTCGCGCTCGGGCGCGAGCTGATCCGCAGCGGCGGCGTCGCCTTGCGCGTCGGTGGCGAGCCGCTCGCTGCCGGCACGCACGTGGCTTGGGCGGTTCGCCCCGAGCGGATCGAGCTCTGCGCCGACGGCGGCTATGCCGCGACGCTACTCGACGACGCCGACCTCGGCGCCGAGCGCGAGCTGACCGTCGTACTCGACGGGCCCGCGTCCGCCGGAGACGACATCGAGCTGACCGTGCGCACGCTCGACGCTCGCGAGCTGACGATCGGGCAGCAGCTGCGCATCGGGCTGTCGCCCGAGCACGTGTCCGTGTGGGCAGTCCCGGACGAGCGGTGAGCCGGTGCCGTCGGCGGCCGCTCAGCCGCCGATGTAGGACATCTCCACCCGCTCCCCCTCGCGCGGGGGCGCAGGCGAGGCGCGCAGCTCCGAGTAGCGGTCCGCGCGCGCCGTCCACACGCCGCGCAAGCGCTCGGCGAGCTGCCCGTCGCTCGCGCCGGCGCGCAGCAGCGCACGGAGATCGTGACCGCGGCGCGCGAACAGGCACGTGTAGAGCTGCCCGTCGGCCGACAGGCGCGCACGGGTACAACCGCTGCAGAAAGGCTCCGTGACGGAGTGGATCACGCCGATCTCGCCGCCGCCGTCGCGGTAGGCCCAGCGCGAGGCGACCTCGCCTGCGCGACTCGGCGGAAGCTCGCGCAACGGCCAGCGCGCATCGATCGAAGCGAGGATCTCGCTCGCCGGGACGACCTGCTCCAGGCGCCAGCCGTTCGACTCGCCGACGTCCATGTACTCGATGAAGCGCAGCTTCTCCGGGCGCCCACGGAAGTGCTCGGCCATCGCTTGGACGCGGTCGTCGTTGACGCCGCGACGCACGACCAT
>DASXXY010000203.1:0-13492 GCA_036502805.1 Gaiellales bacterium
CATACGCCAACGTCGCGGCCACCCTCGCACTGGTGATGGCCGTGAGCGGCTCGGCCGTCGCCGCCAACACCTACCTGCTCACGTCGACGAGCCAGATCTCCCCGCCGGTGCTCAAGAAGCTGCACGGCGCGAAGGGTGCGAAGGGCGCGAGAGGCCTCAAGGGTGCGACCGGAGCGTCCGGCGCGACCGGAGCTGCCGGGCCCGCGGGAGCGACCGGCGCTACTGGCGCTGCCGGCGCCAAGGGCGACGCCGCCCCGTACCCCACGTTCCTCGCGTCCGGCCAGACCGAGCGCGGGACGTTCGCGATGGAGGAAACGGACCTGGGAAACAGCGCCCACGCGTATGGCGCGATCACGTTCGGCCAGCCCTTGGCGGCGTCCGTCACCACGGTGACCGCGACGTTCGTCGCGACCGGCGCGACAGCGACGGGCTGTACCGGCACGACGGTGAATCCGACGGCGAGCCCCGGCTTCCTGTGCGTCTATGCGGAGAATGCGTCGGGAACGGTGATTCTGTTCACGGGCTCCACCGCCCTCGCCGGCCTCGCCGACCGCTGGGGAGCGGTCGCCAGCATCATGACCACCAACAACGCGTTCGCGTACGGCACGTGGGCCGTCACGGCGCCGTAAGCACCATCTCACGCGACCGCCTGGGGCGAGAACCCCGCCTCAGGCGGTCGGCCTGCCCCCGGTCAGCGAGGGTCGGGGCGGTCGATGTTCCAGTGCCGCACGACGCTCGCGACCCACTTGTCATCGCCGTAGGGGAGCAGCGAGAAGCGGCTGATCACCCTCTGACCGCCGAGGTGGTCGCCGTACAGCAGGTCGATCGTGATCCGCGTGCGCGCCGTGATGGTCTCGATCACGCCGGCGACGTCGGGGTCGCTCGGGTCGCGGAAGGCGCCCTGCCAGAAGCCCACGTCGCCCGAGGCCAGGTAGAGGTCGCGCGTGAGACGGCGGAAGACCTCGACCGGTGGATGGTCGGCGCGCGCGAAGTCGATCGCCGTCTCGACGTGCCAGCCGTCCAGGACGGCGATCCCCGTGCCCGCATTGCGCACCGACATGGTCAGGTAGACGATGCCGTCGACCGCGTCGGCAGTGCCCCCGCCACCCGGCGTCATGACCCGGTAGTCGTCGACGAAGCCGACCTTGATCGCAGGGTCCTCCGGCCGCGACGGCAGGAGCAGCGGGCGCACGCCCGCGAGCAGCGACTCCTCGGCCACGCGGGCCGCGCGGTTGGCCGATCGCACCGACGAGAACGTCGCAGCGGCGAGCACGAGCGTGCCGCCCGCGGTCGCGAGAGACGAGAGGGTCACCCAGTCGGCCACGGCGCAATGCTACGCGGAAGCGCTGGCCGCCCCGTTGCAGCGTCCGCCGCGGGCGATGCGGCAATGCGGCGCGAGATCAGCCGCGCGGGTGCCGGCCATCCTCGACGGTCGTCGCGAGCGGTCGGCCGGGCAGCGCCTGGCGGCCATGGCGAGCGTCCCAGGCGTCCTGGACGCGTCCGAGCACGCGCATCGCGGGCAGCACGTCCTCACCGCTGACAGATGGTCGCGTGCCGCCCGCAACGGCCGCTGCGAAGTCGCGCGTGATGCGCCGGCAGTTGGCGCCCTCCTCCTCGATCGCGACCGTCCCGGCGCTCGTCGTCAGCGAGCCGGCGAGCACGTCGAGACGGTAGGAGTCGGCGTCGGTCACAGCGACCAGCTCGAACGAGCGCTCGTGGCAGCCGTACGAGCCGACGACGCTGAGGGCCGCGGCATCGCCGAAGCGGGCGAGCAGCACCGCGTCCATGGGGATGCCCGTGCGCCGGTCGGCAGGCGGCATGTGCGACTCGACGCCGGTGCTGGGCGCGCTCGCGACCCAGAGGCCGGCATCGACGAGGTGGGCCATGTGGTGCCAGAGGAGGTTGTCCGTCCAGCTGCGGGCATACCCGCTCGCGCCGACGTTCTCGAGGCGGTGGATCAGGAAGCGCCCGCTGATCAGCTGCAGCCGCTCCGCGCCGGCAGCGATGCGCCCGCGCAGGGCGATGAGCTCGGGCCGCGCGCGCAGCGGATGGACGACGCCGAGCTGCAGGCCGCGCCGGGCGGCATCGGCCACCAGGCGCTCCGCCGAGGCGAGCTCGAGCGCGAGCGGGATCTCGACCAGCACGTGCTTGCCGTACTCCAGGGCGAGCGCCGCGAAGGCAGCGTGCTGCTCGCTCGGGTTGGCGAGCACGACGAGCTCGATCTCGGACGCCGCGAGCGCTTCCTCGTAGCTCGTCGTCCAGCGGCCGAAGCCATGCTGCTCGGCGAACGCGCGGGTCGGATCGGCGCGCCGTCCGACGAGCGTGTGCAACACGCATCCCGCCTCGCGCAGTGCCTGCGCGTGCCAGATGCCCGTCATGCCGTGCCCGACGAGACAGGCGTTCAGCGGCCGCCCGTCGGAGGCGTCAGACGAGGCGATGGAGCGGCTCCAGCCCGGCTGCCACGCGGTCGACGTTCTCGGCCGCGATCGCGGCGCGCCGACGCGAGGCCTGGGCCGTGACGCCCGCGATGTGCGGCGTCACGACGACGTTCGGCAGCGACAGGAGCGGCGAGTCCGCCGGCAGCGGCTCCTGCGCGAACGTGTCCAGCCCGGCGCCGCCGAGCCCACCCTCCGTCAGGGCTCGGATCAACGCATCCTCGTCCACGAGCTCGCCGCGCGAGACGTTGACGATGAACGCCGAGCGCTTCATCAGGGCGAGGCGGCGTGCGTCGATCGTGTGGCGCGTCGTGGCATCGAGGTGCAGGTGGAGCGAGACGGCATCGGCCAGCGCGAGCTGCTCGTCGAGATCGCCCGGAGCCCCCGCGAAGGCGAGGCCGTGCGCCTCGCGCTCGGCCTCCGGCAGCGGCACGACGTCGATCGCCGCGACGATCATGCCGAACGCGACCGCGCGCCGGGCAAGCTCGCGCCCGCTCGCGCCGTAGCCGACGATGCAGAGGCGCAGCCCCGCGAGCTCGGTGCCCGCAGGCGTGTAGAAGCGTCCCTCGCGCAGGTCGTCCTGCGACTCGGGGAAGCGCCGCGCGACCATCAGCAGGAGCATCATCGCGGCGTCTGCGAGCGCGATCGCCGTGAGCGCGCCCGGGCAGTTGGCGACGGGGATCGCACGCGAGCGCCAGTACTCGAGGTCGAAGTGGTCGAAGCCGGTGCCGAGGATCTGCCACAGACGCGTGCGGCCGGCGGCGTCCGCCAGCTCGTGGGTGCCGGAGGCGCCGCCGTGGTCGATCACGGCGTCGGCTGCGGCCAGCTGCGGCGCGTGCGGCTGATCGCGGTCGAAGATGCGCAGGTCGTGGCGCGCGCCGACGAGCTCGACGACGTCGCGCCCCCAGGGGTCGAAGAGCCGCGGGCCCTCGGGGTGCGGCAGATAGAGCACGCTGATCCCGGGTGCGCTCATGCCGGCCAGTACAGCCTTCGCGCGGTGGCGTCGGTGAGCGTCTCGAGATCGTCTGCGCCAAGGCCCGGGAGCATGCGCTCGGGCAGCCTCGCGCTGCGCGCGTAGCCGCTGCGCAGGAGCGTGTGGGGGAAGTCGCTGCCCCACAGCAGCCGTCCGGCCCCGAACGTCTCGAGCAGCGACTCGACATGGCCGCGGCAGCCGGCGTACGGGTACGCCTCGTGCGTGAAGTAGTAGAAGCCCGAGACCTTCACGTGCACGCGCGGGAACGCCGCGAGCGCGAGCAGCTCGCGCCACGCCGGCGCGCTCACGCCTGCATCGGGATCGGGATGCGCGAGGTGGTCGACGACGACGTCGACGCCCGGGAAGCGCTCGGCGAGGCGGGCGACCGCCGGCAGATGCCTGCGCGCGCCGAGCACGCTGATGACGATCCCGAGACGCTCCGCGGCCGCCCAGACGGGCTGCTCGCCGGTCGCCTCGAACGCGCCCTCCTCGTCGGGCTTGAGCGCTCGCAGGCGGACGCCGCGACAGCCGCCCGCGGCCCAGTGCTCGAGCTCGGCGCCGGCCGAGGCCGCGTTCGGGTCGACGACGCAGACGGCCGCGAAGCGCGCAGGGTCGGCGCGCGCGAGGCCGGCCACGAGGGTGTTGTCGAACCCGGCGCAGATCGGCTGCACGAGCACGGCCGCGTCCACTCCGTGCTCGTCCATGTGCTCGAGCAGCGTGTGCTCGCTCACATCGCAGGCCGGGCTGACGATCGTCGACGCGGGATCCGGCGGATCCGGCACCGCGCGCCACACGTGCGCGTGGGCATCGATCACGTGGAAGCCGCCGCGCCGGTCATCGGGGCGCCTCGAATGCGGCCTTCGCGGCGTTCAGGAGCAGGAAGTAGTCGGTGCCGAAGCTGATGAAGCGGAACCCGCGCGCGCGGAACTGCTCCAGCTCGTCGCGCGTGCGCGCGGAGTGGCCCACCGCGACGCCGTGCCGGGCGCCGGCCGCGAGCACGCGCTCGATCGCGGCGTCGACCTCGGGCAGCGGCAGCGCCAGCGGATCGACGCCGAGCGAGAGGCTGAGGTCGAACAGCCCCAGGAAGAGCACGTCGACGCCCGGGACGGCGGCGATCTCCTCGATGCTCTCGAGCGCCTCGCGCGTCTCGATGATGAAGCCGACGAGCATCTCGTCGTCGGCGTGCGCCAAATACTCGCCGTAGTCGAGCGAGTAGCGCGCGGCTCGCAACGGGCCGAAGCTGCGCGTCCCGTGCGGCGGGAAGCGCGTCGCCGCGACGACCTCGCGCGCCTCGTCCGCGGAGCGGATCAGCGGCACGATCACGCCGCCGGCGCCGAGGTCGAGCGCGCGCTGGATGAAGACGGGATCGCGCGGCGGGACGCGCACGATCGGCGTGCTGCCGCTCGCGCCGAGCGCCCGCAGCATGTGCTCCAGCTGCGCTACGTCAACAGCACTGTGCTCGGTCTCGAGCACGAGCCAGTCGAAGCCGACGTGCCCGAGCAGCTCCGTCACGCTCGGGCTGCCGAGCCCGAGGAAGCAGCCGGTCGTGGACTCGCCGGCGAGCAGCCTGGCGCGGAGGCTCGATCGCTCGCTCATGCCGTCGCTCCTTCACTTCGAGTGTGCGCGGGCGCGGGGCGCTCGCGCAGGTCCGCCGTCGTGACCCAGCGGCCCTCTGCGGCCGAGGTCGTCGTGGCGTCGAGCACGGCCTGCACGCGCGCGCCGTCGTGGAAGCCGGGCGAGGCGGCGCGCCGCTCACGGATCGCGGCCGTCAGCTCGGCGGCCATCCCGGCGAAGCAGCCCCGCAGCGGCGAGAGGCCCTCCGCCGGCCGCGGCACGGCGCCCGGGATCGGCACGTCGCTCCAGCCCTCGTCGCCCGCACCGGCACGCTGGATGCGGCCGCTCGCGGCGTGCGGCGCGTTCCAGTCGTCGCTGAACAGCAGCGCGCCGCCGCTGCCGTAGACACCGATCTCGACCGACACTCGCGGCCCGAATGCGACCGAGCTCAGCGAGAGCGCGACGGGAACGCCCGAGCTCAGCCGCCCGAGCAGCCCGCAGGTGTCGTCGACGGTGACTGCGACCGGCCCCGTCTCCCCCAGCCGCTCGGGCACCGCCGTCGTCAGCTGCGCGCAGACGGCCTCGAAGCCGCCGAGCCACCAGTCGATCAGGTGGATGAGGTGCGAGCCGAGGTTCGCCACCGCGCCGCTCCCCGCGGCTGCGGCATCGTACTGCCAGCGCATGGGGCCGCTCGGGTCGCCCCACCCGCGCACGTGATAGCGCGCCTGCACCTGGTAGACGCGGCCGACGGCATCGTCGTCGAGCAGCGCCTTCATGTGCCGCGCGCCGGGCAGGAAGTGCCACGTGAACGCGGCCAGGTGCCGCCGCTCGAGCAGGTCGGCGCGCTCGGCCAGCTCGACGGCCTCTGCGAACGTCAGGCCGAGCGGCTTCTCGCAGATGACGTGTGCGCCGGCCTCGAGCGCGGCCAGCGCCATCTCGGAGTGCAGGTTGTTGGGCGTCGCCACGACGACGACGTCCGGCGCCTGCTCGGCGAGCAAGAGCTCGTAGGCGCTGTAGGCATGCGCGATCCCGTGACGTTCCGCGAGCCGCCGAGCGCTCGCGTCGCTGCGCGCGCAGACGGCCACGACCTCCACTCCGGGCTCGTCGGCGAGCGCGGCGAGGTGCTGCTCGCCGATGCCCGTGCCGATGACGGCTGCGCGCAGCGCTCGGCTCACCCGCCCCCGCCCGCCGTGAGCGGCAGCGAGTCGCCGACGAGCAGCATCTTCACGCCGAACGCCCGCTCCTGCGCGTGGTAGACCTCGAACAGCTTCGCGACGTCGCCCGTGTGGTTGCGCCAGAACTCCCAGTGGAACGGCAGCAGCGTGCGCGGCGCGAGCTCGGCGGCGGCGGCGATCATCTCCTCCTCGCTCATGTACCACGTGCGCCCGAACGCGAGCAGCGCGTAGTCGAGCCGCTGCCCGGCGCCGATCTCGGCGAGCCCGGGAAAGCGCCCGGTGTCGCCCGAGACGAAGAACGTGACACCGCCCGACTCCAGGACGTAGGTCGCCGCGTGCGGCTCGTTCGGGTCGTGCGAGGGGTGAACGGTGATGGTCACGTCGCCGTGCGTGACCGTAGCGCCGGCCGCGACCTCACGCAGGCGGTCGTCGGGCACGCCCCACCCGCGCATCAGCTTCGCGGACGAGCTCGGGGCGACGCAGAAGGCAGCCGTGCCGGCGAGGATCGGCATGACCGAGCCCTCGTGGCAGTGATCGACGTGGTCGTGGGTCGAGATCACGATGTCGGCGACGCGGACGTCCTCGGGCGCGACGGGGATGGGCGTCGCGCGGTAGGCGTCCGGGACGGCGTCGTCCGGCGTGCCGCCGAAGTACGGGTCGATCCAGACCGTCGTCGTCGGCGTGCGGTAGACGAAGCTCGGGCCGCCGAGCGACCATAGGACCGGACCCTCCGGCGTGCCCCGTTCGACCTCGTCGAGGAATGCGCGCGGCCAGTGAGCGATGTCGTCCATTGCGACCTCCTCCTAGTACGGCAGCATGCCGCCGCAGACGTTGAGCGCCTGCGCCGTGATGTACGAGGCGTCGTCCGAGCAGAGGTAGGCGACGAACGCCGCCACGTCCTCGGGCTGCTCGATCCGGCCGAGCGGGATCGCCGCCACGGCGCCGGCCTTGACCTCGCCCTCGGGCACGCCCAGGATCGCCGCGACCTCGCGATCGATGAGATCCCACATCGGCGTGTCGACGATGCCGGCGCAAACGCAGTTGACGAGGATCCGGTGCTCCGCGAGCTCGAGGCCCAGCTGCTTCGTGAGCGCGACGACGGCGTGCTTGCTGGCCGCGTACGCACCGAGCGGCGTGTCGCGCCCGGGTGCGATCTTGCCGGCGCCGGAGGCGTTGTTGACGATCCGTCCTCCGCGGCCCTGCGCGATCATGCGCCGCGCCGCCGACTGCGAGCACAGCAGCGTGCCCTTCGCATTGACGTCCATCACGTCGTCCCACGTCTGCTCGCTCGTGTCGAGCAGCCGCGCGACCGCGCCGATGCCCGCGTTGTTGACGAGGATGTCGAGCCCGCCGAACGCAGCGACCGCGGCGTCGGTCATCGCGTCGACCTGGGCCGCGACCCGGACGTCGACGGCGTGGGACGCCGCCCGTCCCCCGCTCCCGGTGATCTCCGCCACGGCCTCGTCGGCGGCGTCCGTGCCGAGATCGGCGACGAGCACCGCCGCGCCCTCGCGCGCGAGGCGGAGCGCGATCGCCCGGCCGATGCCGCGCCCGCCGCCCGTGACGATCGCGACCCTGCCGTCGAGGTCATAGCTCGGCACTGGTCACCTCGGAAGGCGTGGTCGCCGGGGCGTTGTCGGCCCGTCGCTCGCGCATCGCGAGATAGCGCTGGTAGCGAGCGCGCTGCTCGTGCGAGAACTGGTCGATCGCGACGGCGACGATCAACACGCCGCCCTTGACGACGTCGGCGTAGTACGGATCGACGCCGAGCGCGATCAGGCCGCTGTTGATGACGCCGAGCAGGGCGACTGCGAGCAGCACGCCGCCGATCCCGCCCTCGCCGCCGTTGAAGGCGACGCCGCCCAGGATCACGGCCGTGATGACGTCGAGCTCCATGCTCGTGCCGAAGCTCGGATCGGCGCCGCCGTAGCGGCTCGAGGCGAGCACCGCGGCGATGCCGACGAGCGCGCCGTTGACGGCGAACGAGACGAGCACGATGCGCCGCACGCGGAGACCGGCCGCGCCGGCCGCTTCGGAGTTGCCGCCGATCGCGAAGATGTGGCGCCCGATCGTGGTGCGCTGGAGGATCACGTAGGCCAGCGGCGAGAACGCGGCGAGCACGACCACCGGCATCGGCACGCCGAGCGGGCGCGCCTGGCCGAACGTGCCGTACGACGTCGGCACGCCCGTGATCGCGTAGCCATTCGTGAGCAGGAGCTGCACGCCGTGCAGGAGCGTCAGACCGCCGAGCGTGATGATGATCGGCGAGATGTTGATGCGCCAGACGAGCGCGCCGTTGATCAGGCCGATCGCGGCGCCGACGCCGACGCCGACCGCGATCGCCACGACCGGGTTCGCGTGCTTCGAGGTCATGGTCGCGAGCGCCGCGCAGACGCCGAACATCGAGCCGATCGAGAGATCGACGTAGCCCGAGATGATGAGCGCGGTCATGCCGAGCGCAGCGATGCCGACGAACGCCATCTGCAGGCTGACGACGAGCAGGTTGTCGTAGCTCAGGTACGTGGGCGAGCGGGCGCTGACGAAGGCGATGCAGACGAGCAGGCAGACGAGCAGGCCGAGGTTGCGCGCGTTGTCGCGCAGCGCCCGCTGCAGCCAGAGGACGGCCTCCTCGCGCTGCGTCGGCTCGGTCAGCGGGGCAACTGAAACGACATTCCGGTCATGCATGCGACCACCTCCTCCCGTGACGTCGCCGGCTTGGCGGCATTGAGGGTGATCTCGCCCTGGCGCAGCGCGACCACCCGGTCGGCGATCGTGAACACGTCGTCGAGGTTGTGGCTGATCACGATCACGCTCACGCCCGAGGCGGCCACGCGCTTGACGAGGTCGAGCGTCGCCTTCGTCTGGCGCACGCCGAGTGCCGCCGTCGGCTCGTCGAGCATGATCAGCCGGTGCCCGTGCACGGTGGCGCGCGCGATCGCGATCGCCTGGCGCTGGCCGCCCGAGAGGCGCCGCACCGGCGTCCAGTAGTCGTCGAGCACGATGCCGACGTCGTCGATGTGCTTGCGCGCGGCCGTCAGGGACGCCTTGCGGTCGATCCAGCGGAACGGGCCGACCCCGAAGCGGATCGGCTCCTGGCCGAGCAGCACGTTGGCCGCAGCGCCGAGGTTGTCGCAGAGCGCGAGGTGCTGGTAGACCGTCTCGATCCCGAGCTCGCGCGCGTGGATCGCCGTGAGCCCCGAGACCTGCTCGTCGCCGATCCAGATCTCGCCCTCGTCGGGCTGGTGCAGGCCGCTCAGCATCTTCACGAACGTGCTCTTGCCGGCCCCGTTGTCGCCGACCAGGCAGACGATCTCGCCCGGCATGAGATCGAGCGACACGCGATTGAGCGCGAGCACGCCCCCGAAGTACTTCGTGAGGCCGATGCAGCGGATGAGCGGGCTTTCAGACATGGAGGGCGAGGACGGTCCGTCTGCGTGCGGCGCCTGCCGCACGCAGACGGGAGTGTCCTACTTGAACGCGTCCGCGATCGGCTGGTTCGTCTTCAGCCGCATGTCGCTGTAGCGCATGCCGGTCTTGTAGATCGACGCGGCCGAGGGTGCGAGCGGGTTCGACTGGAGCTTCTGGATCTTGGAGAGATTGGCCTTCGTCACGAGCACGCCCTTCTGGATCCGCGTCGGCCGGACCTTCTGGCCGCGCAGGAACTTCTCGATGTCCCGCTCCATCTGCACGGCGCTGAATGGGAACAGGAACGACCAGCCGGCCTGGTAGATGGTGCCGGCGGTGATCTTCTCGAAGACGGCATCGGTGCCGTCGGAGCTCGCGATGTAGAAGTCCTTCCCATCGGTCTTGCCGGCCTCGGTCGCGGCCGTGAACGCCCCGAGCCCGGGGTCGTCGCCGGCCGAGTAGATGACCTTGATGCCGGGGTTCGCCTGCAGCATGCTCGCGGCTGCGGACGCGCCGACGTCACGCGTCTGAGCGTGCACCGTGCCGACGACCTTGGCCTTGGGCGCGAGCTTCTTGAGCGCCGCCACGAAGCCGGCGCTGCGCAGCTTGAGCTGCGGGTCGTTGAGGATGCCGAGCACTCCGACGTCGGCCTCTCCGCCGTGGTTCTTGTTGATCCACGCGGCGGCCGCCTGACCCGGGCCGTAGCCGCCCGCGTACTGGTCGAGGCCGACGTTCTGCGTGATCCCGCCGATCGCCGAGGCGCTGTGGTTGAAGAGGCCGATCTTGGCCTTGTTGGCCGCCTTGACGGCGGAATCCCAGCCCTCGACGCTGAGCACGAAGAACACGATCGCGTCGTACTTCTGCGCGACGAATGCGTCGATCTGCGTGTGCTGCTTGACCGAGTCGCCGTTGGCGTCGACGACGATGATCGACTCGGCGTTGCCCTTCTGCTTGGCCTGCAGCTTCATGGCGTCGTAGGTCTCCTTGAGGACCTCGACGACGATCGGGCTGCCGACGCCGACCCGCTTGCCCTTGAGCGACGCGGGCGTCGCCCGCACTGCGGCGCGGCTGAGGTCGGGCAGGGCGCCGCCGGCGGCGAGCAGGCCGCCGAGCGTGAGGCCGCCGGCCGTCAGCGCGGTGCGGCGGTCGACCTTGCCGAGGTCGAGCGATTCGAGATCGTGCGGACCGAACATGTACAGCTCCTTTGGACTTCCATCTGCATCGACGAAACCGCTGAGCTAGAGGTGCGACGTCGCACCCTGGGGGGATCACGAGTTCGATCAGGCGGGCGGGTACTCGACGAGCTCGATCACGGCTCCGTCGGGGTCTTTCACGAACACGACCCGCAGCCGGCCCGACTCGAGCTCGAAGCTGACGGGATCGGAGACGAGCGTCACGCCACGCCCGCGCAGCTCGGCGCAGGCGGCCTCGATGTCGTTGACGACGAAGCAGACGTGGGTGTGGGCGACGTCGCCGAGCTCGGCCGTGGACGTCGGACCCTCGGGCTGGACGTACTGCTGGAGGTCGACGAGGATCGCCGCGGGGTTGCCCGTGGTGAGGCGGACGACGTCCATGACGACGCCCGGCTTGCCGGCCATCGCCGAGATGCCCTCGCCTTCCAGGCGGTGGCGCTCGACCTCCTGCAAGCCGAGCGCGTCACGGTAGAACGCGAGCGAGCGGTCGAGGTCGCTGACGGTGATGGCCACGTGGTCGAAGCCGGTGACGGCGGTGATCATGCTCCCTCCTCGAGCGCAGCCGGAGCGCTCGCGAGCTGCGCGCCGGCGTCCTGCGCGAGCGCGCGCAGGTCGGCCAGGAACGCGGCCGCGAGCGCGCCGTCGAGCGCGCGGTGGTCGGCGGTCAGGGTCAGCTCCATGAGCGGGCGGATCGCGAGCTCGCCGGCGACGACGGCAGGGCGCTCCGTCGCGCGCCCGACGGCCAGGATCGCGACCTCGGGCGGGTTGATGATGGCGCGGAAGCGGTCGACGCCCCGCATGCCGAGATTCGTGAGCGTGAACGTGCCGCCGCTCATCTCGGACGGGGCGAGACGGCGCTCGCGGGCGCGCAACGCGAGCTCGGAGAGCGCGGCCTGGAGAGCGGCGGCCGAGCGGCGGCCGGCATCGGCGACGACCGGCACAAGCAGGCCCTCGTCGGTCGCGACGGCGACGCCGAGGCCGATCTCGCGGTAGAGGCGCAGCTCGCCGTCCACGTAGCGCGCGTTGAGCTGCGGGTGCGCGCCGAGCGCGAGCACGACGAGCCGCGCGAGCGCGCCGGTCATGGTCAGCTCGCGGCCCTCGGCGCGGGCAGCGGCGATCGCCGCCAGCAGCGAGGAGGCATCGACGGTCGACGACAGGTCGAAGCACGGCGTCTCGGGCTGGGCCCTGGAGAGGCGCTCGGCGGCGACGCGCCGCGGGCCCGAGAGCGGCTGCACCGTGTAGGCGGCCGCATCGGCGGCGGCGGGCGCGGGCGCCGTTTTCACGGGAGCGGCCGGCAGATCGGAGTCCTGGATCACGCCGCCGGGGCCTGTGCCGGTGACGGTCGCGAGGTCGATCCCGCGCTCGGCCGCGATGCGCCGGGCGAGCGGCGAGGCGCGCACCGGTGCCGGTGGCACGGCCGGGGCCTCGCTCGCGGGCGCGGCCTCGCTCGCGCTCTGCGTCTCCATGAGCAGCGCGATCACGCGCCCGATCGCCACGTCGTCGCCCGGCTCGGCCGAGATCTGGCCGAGCACGCCCGCGCCCGGGGCGTCGATCTCGATCGTCGCCTTGTCGGTCTCGATCTCCATCAGCGGCTCGCCCGCGGCGACGGCATCGCCCGGCGCCTTGAGCCAGCGCAGCAGCCGCGCGCTCTCCTGGCCGGCCTCCATGGCGGGCATGACGACCTCGATCGCCATCGTCAGCGCCCGAGCATCGCGCGGGCGGACGCCACGATGCGCGCCGCATCGGGGATCGTCGCGGCCTCGAGGCGCGGGTTGAAGGGGATGGGAACGTCGGCGGCGGCGATGCGCTCGACCGGGGCGTTGAGGCTGAAGAACGCGCCGCCCGAGATGACGGCCGCGAGCTCGGCGCTCGCCCCGTAGCGGCCGTGGCCCTCGTCGATCACGATGCAGCGCGAGGTCTTCGCGACCGACGCCAGCAGCGTGCCCTCGTCGAGTGGCGTGAGCGAGCGCGGGTCGACGACCTCGGCGGAGATCCCGTGCGCCTCGAGCTCGAGCGCCGCGGCCAGCGCGAGGCTGACCATGCTGGACGTCGCGACGAGCGTGACGTCGGTGCCCTCGCGGCAGACGCGCGCGACGCCGATCGGCGTGACGACGTCGCCCGGCGGCACGGGGCCGCGCTCGCGGTAGGTGGCCTTGTCCTCGAAGTAGATGACCGGGTCGTCGCTGCGGATCGCCGCCTTGAGCAGGCCCTTGGCATCCTCGGGGCTGCCGGGCATGACGACCTTGAGGCCGGGGACGTGCGCGAACCAGGCGTGCAGGCTCTGCGAGTGCTGTGCGCCCAGCGAGCGCCCGGCGCCCATCGTCGTGCGCACGACGAGCGGCGCCGCGAGCGCGCCGCCCGACATGTAGCGGATCTTCGCCGCCTGGTTGACGATCTGATCCATGGCGAGGGTCGTGAAGTCGCCGAACATCAGCTCGACGATCGGGCGCAGGCCGGTCATGGCGGCGCCGAGCGCCACGCCCGTGATGCCCGCCTCGGAGATCGGCGAGTCGATCACGCGCGTGGGGCCGAAGCGCTCGAAGAGGCCGTCGGAGACCTTGTAGACGCCGCCGGCCCGGCCCACGTCCTCGCCGATCAGGACGACGCGCTCGTCGCGCTCGAACTCCTCGCTGAGCGCCTCGTTGATCGCCTGCGCGTAGGTGAGCTCGCGGACGTCAGTCGACGTAGACATGCGTCGCCACCTCCTCCAGTGCGGGCTCAGGGGATCGCCGCGCGAACTCGATCGCGAGCTCCATC
>DASXXY010000204.1:0-11134 GCA_036502805.1 Gaiellales bacterium
CGCGTTCGACGGGCTGCGCTTCACGCGCGAGAACGACGCGACCACGGGCACGCACAGCGGCGGCGGCGACGTGCTCGTCCCGGCCGCCCCGCGCGGTGGGCAGCTACGCGCCGAGGTGTCCGTGACGACGCTCGTCGACTCGTTCCTGGTCTCGCCCGGGCAGCCCGTGCGCTACACGCTGCCGCGTTCGGCCGGCGCCGTCGAGGTGGCCCGCGACGGCTCGGCGGAGCTGCAGGCGCCGCCGTCGCAGGGTCTCGCCTACACGGCCGTCGGCAGCGCGCGCGACCCGGCTGCGAGCGCGTTGCGCGCGTTGCCGCCCGAGTACCCGGAGGCCGTCGCCTCCGAGCTCGCGTTCTCGGGCGCGCGGCTCCCGGCCTTCGGCGTCCCCGGCCGCGAGGCGCAGCTCGCGCGGCTCTTCCGCCGGCACCGGGCGGATCCCGCCTGGCGCGCGTGGCGGACGGCCTACGCGAAGGCGCGCACGGTCACGCGCGGCGCGGCCTCGCCGTACCAGGCCATGGTCGCGCTCGAGGCCTGGCTGCGCACGACGCGCGCCTACGACGACCAGGCGAGCCTGCCGGCGCGGCCGGACGCGCTCGCGCGCTGGAGCGCGAGTGGCACGGCCGGCTACTGCCAGATGTTCGCGGCCTCGCTGGCCGCGCTCGCGCGCCTCTCGGGCGTGCCGGCGCGGGTCGCCGAGGGCTTCGCGCCGGGCACGCTGCAGGACGGCGTCTACCACGTGACCGACCGCGACGCGCACGCCTGGGTGGAGGCGTGGTTCCCCGGCTACGGCTGGCTGCCGTTCGATGCGACCCCGGGACGCTCGCTCCCCGAGCGCGCGTCGTCGTCGTCGGCGGCCTTCGACGGAGCGGCTGCTCAGGCAGGCCCGGCGACGGGCGGCAGCGGCCTTCCGCGGCTGCGCCTGCCGCTCGGGCGCCTCGCTGCGAGCGCGGCGGGGACGACGGCCTTCGGCACGCGCGCCGGAACGGCGTGGTGGCGCAGCCGGCGGCCGCTCCTGCCGCTCCTGCTGGTGCTCCTCGCGGCGGGCGCGCTGCTCGTGAAGCGCGTCCTGCTGCGGCTCTGGCTGCCGGCCGATCCTGCGCGGGCCGCACGCCGGCGCGTGACGTCCTTCGCGGCCGATCAGGGCGTCGACCTGAGCCCCGCGCTGACGCCGCGCGAGCTCGCCCAGGCGCTCGAGGACCGCTTCGCGGTCGACGCGGGCGCCTTCGCGACCGCGCTCGAGGGCGCGGCCTACGGCCTGCCCGGCACGCGCGACGGCGCCGCGCTCGCGCGTGAGACGACGGGCCTCGTGCGTGCGCTGCGGCGCTCGCTGGGGCCGGCGCGGCGGCTGCGCGGAGCGCTCTCGCCGCGCGCGCTCAGCGCCGCGCGAGGTCGCGCGCGATGACGATCCGCTGAACCTCCGTCGTCCCGTCGACGACCTGCAGCATCTTCGCGTGCGCGAGGAAGCGCGCGAGCGGGTACTCGTGCAGGAGCCCGTAGGCGCCGAGCACCTCGCTGCAGGCGATCGCCGCGCGCAGCGCCGCGTCGGGGCAGAAGCGCTTGGCGTGCGCGGCCGCGACCGTGCCGCGGCCGTCGTCGAGGGCGGCGGCGGCCGCGCGGTAGAGCATGCGGCCCGCGACGACGTCCGTCTCGACGTCGGCGAGCGCGAACTGGATCGACTGCAGGTCGAGCAGCGTGCCGCCGAAGGCCGCGCGGCCCTTCGCGTAGTCGAGCGCGACGGCGAGCGCCTCCGCGGCGAGCCCGACGGCGATCGCCGCGATGTCGGTGCGCGCCACGTCGATCGCGCCGAGCGCCGCGCGCATGCCCTGGCCCGCGGGTGCGATCAGCGCGTCGGACGGCACGTGCACGTCGTCGTAGGAGACCTCGCCGATCGGCAGGAAGGCGCCCGCCGCCTTCTCGTAGAGGCGGTCGACGCGAACGCCCTCGGCGCGCGCGTCGACGGCGAGCATGAGCACGTCGCCGGTGCCGCGCTCCGTGCCGGTGCGGCAGACGAGCAGGAAGACGTCGGCCTCGCCCGCGAGCGACACCCAGGCCTTGCGGCCCGTCACGCGCCAGCCGTCCTCGACGGGCACCGCGCGCGTCGTGATCGCGGCCGCGTCCGAGCCCGCGTGCGGCTCGGTCAGCGAGAACCCGCCGAGCAGCTCGCCGCTCACGAGCCCCGCGCCGTAGCGCGCGACGAGCTCAGGCCGGCCGAAGCGCGCGATCGCGTTCGTGACCGCGTTGTGCATCGAGAGCGCGAACGCGTACGCGGCGTCGCCGCGGCCGAGCTCCTCGAAGACGTCCATCGCCTCGGCCAGCGTCGCGCTCTGGCCACCGACCGTGGCCGGGGCGAAGAGCCCGAGCAGGCCGTCGGCGGCAGCCGCGCGCGCGGCCTCGCGCGGGAACGCCGCGGCCGTCTCCCAGTCGCGCACCTGCGGCTTGACGACGTCGTCGGCGTGGCGGCGCGCGGCGAGCGCGAGCGGGGAGCTGGGAGCGTCGGCATGGGGCATGGGCGGCAATCTACTGTGCTGTCCATGCGGGCGGTCGTGCAGCGCGTGACGCGCGCGGAGGTGCGGATCGAGGGCGTGTCCGTGGGCGCGATCGGGCCCGGGCTCGCGATCCTGCTCGGCGTCGGGCGCGACGACGGCGAGGCCGAGGCAGACCGCCTCGCAGCGCGTCTCGCGCGGCTGCGGATCTTTCCGGACACGTCAGGTCGCTTCGATCGCAGCCTGCTCGACACGGGCGGCTCGGCGCTCGTCGTGAGCCAGTTCACGCTCTACGGCGACAGCGCCCGCGGCAACCGCCCGAGCTTCTCGGGCGCGGCCGATCCCGAGCTCGCGGAGCCGCTCTACGAGCGGGTTTGCGCCCAGCTCCTGGCCGCCGGCGTGGCCGCCGTGGAGCGCGGGCGCTTCGGTGCCCACATGCAGGTCGAGCTCGTCAACGACGGCCCCGTGACGATCGTGGTCGAACTCGGCGGCACACCCGGGAAGCCGTTGCCCGGTCCGTGATCGCCTGCTACCGTGCAGGCCGTCCGATCGTGTCCGCAGTCGAGGTGCAGGTGCTGAAAGGTGGGTTCTCGGACCCGCCTTTTTTGTGCCCCGGCCCGGTCATGACGGCCGGCCTGGAGAGACTGACAGATGGCTGTACGACACACAGAGGCAGTGGCAGAGGACGTCGAGCGCGTGCTCGGCGAAGCCCTGCCCGAGATCGACGTCGTCGAGGTCAAGGTGCTGCCCGGGGGGACGCTCCGGGTGCTCGTCGACCACCTCGCCGGCATCGATCACGAGCGCTGCTCCGAGGTGGGCCGCGCGCTCGTGCAGTTCCTCGAGCGCTACGCGCTCGAGGTCTCGTCCCCCGGCATCCCGCGCCCGCTGACGAAGCCGGCGCACTACGCACGTTTTCTCGGCCGCGAGGCCGATTTGCGCTTCCACACCGTCTTCGAGGGCCGTCGCAAGCTACGCGGCGAGCTCCTCGAGAGCACTGCGCAGCACGTCGTCGTTCGCGACGAGGACGGTGTTCTTGAGATTCCGTTCGCGGTCATCAGCCGCGCTCATCTGGTTGAGGAGTTGTAGATGTCCAAGGAGATCCTGGACGCCATCGGCGTCGTCGCCTACGAGAAGGGGATCGACCCCGAGATCCTGTTCACCGCGCTGGAGGACGCGCTGCTCGCGGCCTACCGCAAGACGAATCACGCGAAGCCGTTCGCGCGCGTCGAGTTCGACCGCGAGACCGGCGACATCCGCGTCTTCACGCTCATGCTCACGCCCGAGGAGCTCGAGGGTCACCCCGGTGTGACCTATCCCGAGCCCGAGCCGCCGGCCGAGGGCGAGCCGCTGCCGCTCGAGCCCGTCGAGCCCGAGCCCGTGATCGACTGGGCGCAGTTCCCCGACAGCCAGATCGAGTCCGCCGACGTCACGACGGCCGACGACTTCGGCCGCATCGCGGCGCAGACGGCCAAGCAGGTCATCCTGCAGCGCATGCGCGAGGCCGAGCGCGAGATCATGTTCGAGGAGTACAAGGACCGCGTCGGCGACATCGTCACGGGCGTCGTCCAGCAGGCCGACTCGCGCGCCACGATCGTCGACCTCGGGCGCGGCGTCGAGGCGCTGCTCCCCGGCTCCGAGCAGGTGCCGGGCGAGCGCTACGAGCACGGCGCGCGCATCAAGGGCGTGATCATCGAGGTCCGCACGGGCACGCGCGGACCGCAGATCGTGCTCTCGCGCCGCTCCGACGAGCTGATCCGCAAGCTCTTCGAGATGGAGGTCCCGGAGATCGAGGGCGGGCACGTCGAGATCCGCGCGGTCGCCCGCGAGCCCGGCTACCGCTCCAAGATCGCCGTCGAGTCGCACATCCACGGCGTCGACCCGGTCGGCGCCTGCGTCGGCCCCCGCGGCTCGCGCGTGCGCATGGTCGTGTCCGAGCTGCGCGGCGAGAAGATCGACATCATCCCGTGGAACAACGAGCCCGCCCGCTTCCTCGCCAAGGCGCTCTCGCCGGCGCGCGTGCGCGAGTTGCTCGTCGACGACGAGCACCAGCAGGCGACCGTCGTCGTGCCGGACGACCAGCTCTCGCTGGCGATCGGCCGCGAGGGCCAGAACGCCCGCCTCGCCGCCCGCCTCACCGGCTGGCGCGTCGAGATCAAGGGCGAGACGGAGTTCGCCGAGGAGGAGGCCGAGATCGCCTTCTCCGGCGGCGACACCGACGACGTCCTCGGCGGCCGCTGCGCCGCCGTCATGGTGTCGGGCAAGCGCTGCCCGAACAACGCCATCGCGGGGTCGCGCTTCTGCGACCTGCCGGCCCATCAGGCCATGGCCGAGGTCTCGTAGGTCCGCCGGACGGAGCGCGAGATCGCCGAGGTCAGCGTGCGCACGTGCTGCGGGTGCGCCGGAAGGCACCCGCAGCGCGAGCTCGTGCCGCTGCATGCGGCGGCCGACGGCTCGCTGGCGGTCGGCCGCGCCGGCGGGCGCGGCGCCTACGTCTGCGCGAAACGGGCGTGCGTCGAGTCGATGACGGCCCGCAAGGGCTTGCTGACACGCTCGCTACGCGCGCGCGTGAGCATCTCCGACGGGCTTTGGCAAGCCGTCCGGGACGCGGCGGGAAGCGCTCCCGACACTGATACAGTGCCCCTCTAGATGCCGAGAAAGCGTGTAGCCGATATCGCCCGCGAGCGCGGGCTGGACCCCGGAGAGGTGGCCCGCCGCCTCGCCGAGGCCGGCGTGCGCCTGCAGGGAGACACCGTCGACGAGGCCGCCGCAGCGCGCGCCCTCGGCGGAGGACGTTCCAACCGCGCGCCGCGCGTCCCGACGCCGGCCCCGGCGCCGCCGGCCGCCCCGCGCCCGCCCGCGCCCTCGGCGAGCGCGCCGCGCCCCGCAGCGGCCGCGCCCGGTGCCGCCCGCCCGGCGGCCGGTGGCCAGCGTCCTGCAGCCGGAGGCGGTCGCCCGCCCGCCGGCGGTGGCGGTGGCGCCGCGAATCCGCCCGGCGGCTCGCGCGTCGCCCGTCCGCAGCGCGGCCCCCAGCTCGGAGGCCGCCGCCGCGTCGTCATCGACACCGCCGCCTCGCGCCCGCAGCGCGACACCCGCCAGCGCGGCCGCCGCGGCCGCGGCGAGCACCGCACGGAGCGGCGCGAAGAGGTTCCGGCGCCCACGGGTCCCGCGACCGTCCGCTCCGGCGTCACGGTCAAGGACCTCGCCGCCGCCCTCGGCATCTCGACCGCCCAGATCCAGAAGATCATGATGGGCCTCGGCGAGCTCGTCGGCATCACGCAGACGCTCACGAACGAGGCCGTCGAGATGATCGGCGCCGAGCTCGAGCGCGAGATCACGATCACGAGCGCCGCCGACGAGGTCTCGACCGACGAGGTCTTCGACGACGCGCCCGAGGATCTCGCTCCGCGCGCCCCGGTCGTCACGATCATGGGCCACGTCGACCACGGCAAGACGAGCCTGCTGGACGCGATCCGCGAGACGAGCGTCGTCTCGGGCGAGGCCGGCGGCATCACGCAGCACATCGGCGCCTACCAGGCCGTCGTCGGCGACGACGGCCGCGCCGTCACGTTCCTCGACACGCCGGGCCACGAGGCGTTCACCGCCATGCGCGCCCGCGCCGGCCGCGTCACCGACGTGGTCGTGCTCGTCGTCGCGGCCGACGACGGCGTCATGCCGCAGACGGTCGAGGCGATCGACCACGCCAAGGCCGCCGAGGTGCCGATCGTCGTCGCCGTCAACAAGATCGACCGCCCCGACGCCAACCCCGAGCGCGTGCGCACGGAGCTGACGACGCTCGGGCTGCAGCCGGAGGAGTGGGGCGGCTCGACGATCTTCGTCGACGTCTCCGCGAAGGAGCGCACCGGGCTCCACCAGCTGCTCGAGATGCTGCTGCTGCAGGCCGACATCCTGGAGCTCAAGGCGAACCCGACGGCGGAGGCCCAGGGCGTCGTGATCGAGTCGCGCCTCGACATCGGCCGCGGGCCGATCGCAACGGTGCTCGTCCAGCGCGGCACGCTCAAGGCCGGCGTCGCCCTCGTGGCCGGCGACGCCTGGGGCAAGGTGCGCGCGCTCGAGGACGACCACGGCCGCAAGGCCAAGGAGGCCGGCCCGTCCGTCCCGGTCGAGGTGCTCGGCTTCGATCATCCGCCGCCCGCCGGCGAGCGCTTCCGCTTCGTCGACTCGGAGCGCATCGCGCGCCAGGAGGCCCAGCAGCGCGCCCAGCGCCTGCGCGAGGAGCAGCTCGCCCGCCGGCAGAAGTCGGTCTCGCTCGAGCAGCTCTTCTCGCAGATCAAGGAGGGCGGCGCCCGCGAGCTCAACCTGGTCATCAAGGCCGACGTGCAGGGCTCCGTCGAGGCCGCGATCGGCGAGGTCGAGAAGATCAAGCACTCCGAGGTCTCGGTGCGCGTCATCCGCACGGGCGTCGGCGGCATCGCCGAGTCCGACGTCATGCTCGCGGCTGCGTCCAAGGCGATCGTGGTGGGCTTCAACGTCCGCCCGAACGCCGAGGCCAAGGCGGCCGCCGAGCGCGAGGGCGTCGACGTGCGCACCTACCGCGTGATCTATCAGCTGACCGAGGACATCCAGAAGGCGCTCGTCGGCATGCTGACGCCCGATCAGGTCGAGGAGGTGCTCGGCGAGGCCGAGGTGCGAGCCACGTTCCGCGCCTCCCGGCTCGGCGTCATCTGCGGCTGCATGGTCACGAACGGCGTCATCCAGCGCAACGGCCGCGTGCGGCTCGTGCGCGAGGGCGCGGTCGTCTGGGAGGGCAACATCGCCTCGCTGCGCCGGGTCCAGGAGGACGCCCGCGAGGTCGCCCAGGGTCTCGAGTGCGGCATCCTGCTCGAGAACTACAACGACGCCAAGGTCGGCGACACCATCGAGTGCTTCGTCACGCGGCAGGTCGAGCGCACCACGCTCGACGAGCCTGCCGCCGCAACGCCTTCCTGAGCTGATCAGGAGGCGGTGCGCGAGGCGAGCGTGACGCGGGTCGCGCCGTCGGCGCTCTCGCTCGCATGCCGCTCGACGAGCGGGTGGCTGTCGAGCTCGGTGCGTACGGCAGCGCGCACGGCGCCCGTGCCGCGGCCGTGCACGATCTCGACCTCGGGCAGCCCCGCCAGGTAGGCGTCGTCGACGAGCTGGCGCACGGCCAGGCGCGCCTCGTCGGCACGCTGACCGCGGAGGTCGATGATGCTCGGCGCGTGCGCGGTGGCCGAGGCGCGCACGCGCACCGGCGGCTCCGCGCTGCGCGACGGGCCAGCGGGATCCGGCTCGAGCTGCTCGAGCGGCAGCTGCACGCGCATCGCGCCGCCCTGCACGAGCGCGACGCCGTCCACGATCTCCGTGATCACGCCGCGCAGCCCGAGCGCCCGGGCGCGCACAGGGTCGCCCTCGGCGAGCGCGCGCGTCTGGCGGACGGGCGCGTCGAGCGCCTCGTCGAGCGAGCGTGCCGCGGTGCGCGCGTGCGCATCGGCGGCGCCGAGCCGGCGGTCGCGCTCGGCCTCGGCGGCGCGCGCCTCGCTGCTCGGCGCCGCCTGCCGGTGACGCTCCTCGCGACGGGCGGCGCGCAGCTCCTCGCGCAGGGCCTCGAGCTCGGCGCGGTGCGCGGCGAGATCGCCCTGGGCCTCGACGCGGGCCCGCTCGCGCTCCTCGGCGACGGCCGCTCGCGCAGCCTCCGCGGCCGCCCGCTGCGCCTCCTCGTGGCGCGCGGCGCCGGCGCGCAGCTCGGCCGCCTGCCCGCGCTCGGCCTCGGCCTCCGCGCGCAGGCGAAGCGCCGCCTGCTCCGAGCGCGCGGCCTCGCCGAGCAGGCGCTCGGTCTCGACGCGCTCGGGTGCGAGGCCCTCGCGCGCGCGGTCGATGACGCCGGCGTCCAGGCCGAGCCGCCGGGCGATCTCGAGCGCGTGCGATGGGCCCGGGCGGCCGAGCGTGAGCGTGTAGGTGGGCGCGAGCGTCTCCGCGTCGAAGCCGACGGCGCCGTTGAGCGCGCCCGGCGTCGCGCTCGCCCACTGCTTGACCTCGGCGTAATGCGTCGTCGTGATCGTCAGCGCGGCGCGCTGCGAGAGCTCGTCGAGCAGCGCGCGAGCGAGCGCCGCGCCCTCGATCGGATCGGTGCCCGCAGCCACCTCGTCGAGCAGCACGAGCGTGCTCGGCGTCGCGGCGGCGAGGATCTGCACGAGGTTGCGCAGGTGGCCCGAGAACGTCGAGAGCGACGCCATGATCGACTGCTCGTCGCCGATGTCGGCGAGCACGTCGCTGAACACGGGCAGCCGCGCGCGCTCGGCGGGGACGTGCAGGCCGCACTGGTGCAGCAGGGCGCACAGCCCGAGCGTCTTGAGCGCGACCGTCTTGCCGCCGGTGTTCGCGCCGCTGAGCACGAGCACGCGGACGCCCGTGAGCGGGATGTCGATCGGGACGACGCTCGCCGGGTCGAGCAGCGGGTGGCGCGCGGCCACGAGCTCGACGTCGCCGGACGGCTCGATCGGGCAGCCGCGCCAGCCGCGCGAGAGCGCGCCCGACGCGAGCGCGAGGTCGATCCCGGCAAGCGCTTCGACGGCCTGCTCGAGCTCGTCGGAGTACGTCCCGACGTGGCGCGAGAGCTCGGCCAGGATGCGCGCCACCTCGTCGCGCTCGTCGCCCTCGAGCTCGCGCAGGCGGTTGGAGAGCTCGACGATCGCGAACGGCTCCACGAACAGCGTCTGGCCCGAGTTGCTCGTGTCGTGCACGATGCCCGGCACGGCGCCGCGGGCGCTCGCGCGCACCGCCACGACCGGGCGGCCGCCGCGCTCTGTCACGAAGTCCTCCTGCAGGTGCGGCTGGAGGTCGGGGTCGGAGGCCAGCGAGCGCAGGCGGTCGCTCGCCCGGCGGCGCGCCGTCGCGAGCTCGGAGCGCAGCGACCTGAGCTTGGGCGAGGCGTTGTCCTTGACGCCGGGCGGATCGAGCTCGAGCGCGCGCTCGAGGCGGTCCGCGACGACGCCGAGCTCCTCGGCGATCGCCTGCGAGCGCGCGGCGAGCAGCGGCGCGGTCTCGGCGCGCTCGGTCAGGTGGCCGCGCACGCCGAGCGCGGCGCGCGCCGTCTCGGCGATCGCGACGAGGCCCTCGGCGCCGAGCGAGCCCCCGCGGCCGGCGTGCTCGGCGTCGGAGCGCACGTCGTGGGCGCCCGACATGCGCGGCGGGCCGTGCTCGACGAGGATCAGCGCCTCGGCGCAGAGCGCCTGGCGATGCCGCACCTCGCCGGCATCCGCCGAGGGCAGGAGGCCCTCCGCGAGCGCGCGGCTGGCCGAGAAGGACGTGTGGTTCGCGAGCCGCTCCTGAATCGCAGCGAGCTCGAGCACGTCGAGCGCATGACCGTCCATCACGCCGCAGGATAGGGCGCAGCGATCCCGATCCTCAGGCGGTCATTGCTCGGGCGCGCCGCGCGGGAGCTTGTGCAGGTCGTCGATCGCGGCCTCGGCGGGCGCCGGCGGCTGCGACGGCGCGATCCGCGCGACGACCGTCGCCGGCTGCGCCTCGCTGCACTGCGCGATCTCGACGTAGAGCAGCTCGGGCTGCCGGATGAGCAGCGCGGTGGCGGCCTGCTCGGCCTCGTCCTGCGCGCCGTAGCGCTCGTCCCCGGCGGCGGCCTGGCTGTCCGGCCGCAGCTCGTACCAGGTGGTCGCGCCGGCGGTCATCGCCTGATCCTAGAGGCGCCGCGGGGGCGACGTGCACGCCGCGCCAAGTGGCACTGGCGAGCAGTGCCACTTGGCGGCGCGTACCTCGACCGGTGGATGTCCCGCCCGACCCGACGTGAAATCCTCCGATCGCCGGCGGCGCAGCGTTCGTTCATCCGGGATTCGCGTTGCGCCGTCGGCACCTCATTCGCACGCGGCGGCGGCGCGGTTCGGGCGGCGGCGCCGAAGAGCCCGATTGGCACTCGCTGCGACTGCCATTTGCCCGCAGCGGGCAGACCCGCCCGGTGGCCGCCGATGTCTGACCCCCTTGCGCTGGCGCTCGCGCTGTGCGCCCTGGCGGCAGCGCTGGCGGCCGCCGTCGCGCGTCCGCGGCTGCTGCCCGAGGCGCTCGTGGCCGGCGTGGGGGCGATCCTGCTCGTCGCCCTCGGCGCTGCGAGCGGCGACGAGGCTCGCCATGCGCTCTCGGCGCTCGGATCCACCGTCTGCTTCCTCGCGGCGCTGCTCGTGCTCGCCGAGGGCTGCCGCCGCGAAGGGCTCTTCGACGCGATCGGCGCGCTGCTCGCGACGCGGGCGCGCGGCTCCGCCCGGACGCTGCTCGCGCTCGTGTTCGCCGTCGCGACGGCCGTCACCGCGGTGCTCAGCCTCGATGCGACCGTCGTCCTGCTGACGCCGATCGTGCTCGTCACGTCGGCGCAGCTGCGCACGAGTCCCCGGCCGCACGTGTTCGCGTGCGCGCACCTCGCCAACAGCGCGTCGCTGCTCCTGCCCGTCTCCAACCTCACGAACCTGCTGGCGTTCCACGCGAGCGGGCTCTCGTTCACGCGCTTCGGCGCGCTCATGGCGCTGCCCTGGATCGCCGCGCTCGCCGTGGAGTGGAGCGTCCTCACGCGCTGGTTCCGGCCCGCCCGGACGGGCGTGGGGGAGGCGAGCGAGCCCCCGGTCGCGCCGATCCGGTGGCCGCCGATGTCTGACCCCCTTGCGCTGGCG
>DASXXY010000205.1:0-10555 GCA_036502805.1 Gaiellales bacterium
GCGGGCTCCGGTGCTGCGGCGCTCGGGCTCGGCTCGAGCGCCTCCGCCGGCGGGTCTTCCGTTGCGGGAGCGGCGTCCTCCGCCGGTGGGTCGTCCGCCGCGACGTCGGCCGCGGCCGACGCTGACGGGGCGGTCTGCGGCGCGGCCGGAGCTGCGGCCGGCTCGGGCGCCGGCGTTGCCGGTGCGGCCGGCGGCGGAGCGGCGGCTACCGGAGGTGGCGCGGCCGGCGGGGGAGGCGGGGGCGGGGCAGGAGCCGCGGCCGCGGGCGTCGCAGCAGCCGCGGGCGCGCCGGCGAGCGCGTGCTCGATCCGCTCCACGCGTGCGAGCAGGGCGCCCGGCGCCGCGCTCGCAGCCGGGCGGGCAGCCGTGATCAGCGCCACCTCGAGCGGCAGGCGCGCGTCGGAGCCGTCGCGGATGTCGCGCAGCGCGACGGCCAGGAGATCGATCGCTCGCAGCGTCTCGGAGGCCGGCAGCGCGAGCGCCTGGCGGCCGAGCTCGGCCATGCGATCGGGCGCGGCGGCCTCGGAATCGGGCAGCGCCTCGGCGTGCTGCAGCAGGTAGATCAGCCGCAGGTGGCCGAGCAGCGAGTCGAGCAGGCCGTGCATGTCCTGGCCGCTCTCGGCCAGCGCGTCGATGCGCCGCAGCAGCTCGCCCGGCTCGCCCTGCGCGATCAGGTCGACGAGGTCGACGAGCGCCTGCTCCGGCACGAGGCCGAGCAGACGGACGGCGTCCTCGACGGCGATCGGGCCGTCGGCGGCCGTGGACAGCTGATCGAGGATCGTGAGCGCGTCGCGGTAGGAGCCCGCGCCGGCGCGGGCGACGAGATGCAGCACGGCCTCGGGCGCCTCGATCTTCTCGGCCTCGCACACGCGCGCGAGCACCTTGACGAGCTCGCCGGGGCCGGGCCGCCGGAACGCGAAGCGCTGGCAGCGCGAGCGGATCGTGCTCAGGAGCTTCGCGGGATCGGTCGTGCAGAGCACGAAGACGACGTGCGGCGGCGGCTCCTCGAGCGTCTTCAGCAGCGCGTTCGACGCGTCCGCCGTGAGCGAGTGGGCCTCGTCCAGGATGTAGATCTTGTAGCGGCCCTCGGCCGGCTGCTGCGAGACGCGCTCGACGATCTCGCGGATGTCGTCGATGCCGCGGTGCGACGCGGCGTCCATCTCGATCACGTCGAGCGCCGTGCCGTCGTGGATCCGGCGGCAGATCTCGCACGTGCCGTCGGGCGTCGCGGTCGGGCCGTGCTCGCAGTCGAGCGCCTTGGCGAGGATCTTCGCGAGCGACGTCTTGCCCGTTCCGCGCGGCCCCGAGAACAGGTACGCGTGCGCGATGCGCCCCTGCTCGACCGCGCTGCCGAGCGTGCGCACGATGTGATCCTGGCCCACCACGTCCGCGAACGTGCGCGGTCGGTAGGTGCGATAGAGCGACGCCACGGGGGCAGTCTATTGGTGACGCGCCCGCGACTCAGTGACCGGCCCGGAAGGCGCGTCCGACGGTCAGCGGCTGGACGGACGGAGACTCGTGCCAGGCCTGACCGCGTCGCCTGAGCAAGATCGCTGAGTGCTGCTTCCTTCCGGATCTGACACGGTTCGCAACTGCCCAGCGCGCGGGACCTGGCCGTCAACGCCTCCGAACGCAGCCCCTCTGGCGGCGGGGCGCCTCCGGGCACGGTCGCCCCGCAGGCTACAGGAGTCGCGAGCGGGTGCGGGCGGACCGCGCCGAGGCCGTGGCTCGATCTCGCCCGACGGGTGTCGATCGGCCCGGCGGGCACGCGCGCCGCCGGCGGCTCCCGCCGGGGCGTGACGGCGAGCCGGCCCGCGTCGCGAGTGCCACTCGCACCCGTGCGATGCTGCGGGGCGTGCGACCCGTCCCGTTCCCCTCGCTCCCGGCGCTCGAGGCGGCGCTCGGCAGCGTGCCGTCGCCGGAGCGGGAGGGCGCGCGGATCGAGGCCGCGGTGCTCGTCTGCCTGCACGACGGCGCGGTGCTGCTGGCGCGCCGGGCGGTGCATGCGGGCGATCCGTGGTCCGGGCACGCGGCCCTGCCGGGCGGGCGCTGGGAGGCGGGCGACGACTCGCTGCTCGCGACGGCGCTGCGCGAGGCGCGCGAGGAGGTCGGCTTCGACGCGCTCGCGCACGGGCGGCTGCTGGGAGCGCTCGGGACGCAGATCGGACGCGGCCGGCGGGTCGATGGCGTGCGCATCGCCGTCTTCGTCGCCGCGCTCGACGAGCGCCCCGAGATCGTGCTCTCGGACGAGCTCGACCTGGCGGTGTGGGCGCCGCTCGAGGCGCTCGTGCCGATCGCGACCCGCGTCGCCGAGCTGCCCGATCGCGACGTCCCGGCCTACGCGGTCGAGCTCCCCGACGGTCGCGAGCTGATCGTCTGGGGCATCACGTACATGATCCTCGAGCGGCTGCGCGCCCTGCCCGAGACGTGAGTCAGGCCTCGCGCAGCGCCTCCAGGAGCCGCGGGCCCCTGGCAGCGGGGCGCCACTGCGCGATGCGGTAGCCGTGCGCGATCAGCGGCGTCGCGAGCGGGATCGCCGAGCGCTTCCAGGCGTAGGCGAAGAGCGCCGCGGGCGCGATCTGCGGGATCAGGGCGCCCATCGCCTCGGCGAGCGTGCAGTCGTAGAGCAGGTCGGCGCCGAGCACGAGGTCGAACGGCCCGCGCTCGATCAGCGCCGCAGGCGAGTGGAGATCGGCCCGCAGCGTCTCGAGCGGCCGGCCGAGCGTGCGCCTGCCGCTCTCGGCCACGCGCTCGAGGGCATCGGCGGCGTAGTCGCTCGCGACCACCTCGGCGCCGCGCAGCGCCGCCACGAGCGAGGGCAGCGCGAGGCCGCAGCCGAGCTCGACGATGCGCACGCCCGTGAGATCCATCGTCGCGAGGTGGGCGGCGAGCGCGCGAGCGCAGGGCCACAGCTCGGCCCAGTAGGGCGCATGGCCGCGCTCCTCCGCGGCGATCGCGAACAGCTCCTCGGGCGCGCTCGGGCGGAGCAGGCGGACGGAGAGGCCCCCGACCTCCACCGCGTCCTCGTAGTCCGTGGTCATCCCGGGAGCCGGTCGAGCACGAGCGCGGTGCGGATCAGCCCGAGGTGCGAGTAGGCCTGCGGATGGTTGCCGAGCGCGCGCTCGGCGTGCGGGTCGTACTGCTCGGAGAGGAGGCCGGTCGGCCCGCCGAGCTCGAGCACCTGGTCGAAGAGCGCCTGCGCGTCGCTCTGGCGCCCGACGAGCGCGTAGGCCTCGGCCAGCCAGAGCGCGCAGAGGTGGAAGCCGCCCTCGCTGCCGGGGAGGCCGTCGTCGCTGCGATAGCGGTAGACCGTCGGGCCCTCGCGCAGGCGCAGCTCGACCGCCTCGACGGTCGCCGCGAAGCGCTCGTCGTCGGCGGGGAGCAGGCCGCAGAGCCCGATCTGGAGCGCCGCGGCGTCGAGGTCGACGCCGTCGTAGGCCGCGGTGAAGGAGCGCACCTCGGCCTTCCAGCCGTGTTCCAGCACGTCGGCCGCGATGCGGTCGGCGAGCGTCGCCCAGGAGTCGTTGGCGGGGCGGCCCGTGAGCCGGGCGAGGCGGATCGCGCGGTCGACGGCGAGCCAGCACATCGCGCGCGAGTGCACGTGGTGGCGCGGCTGGCGCCGGACCTCCCAGATGCCGTGGTCGGGCTCCTGCCAGCGGCGCGCGACGGCGTCGACGATCTGCTCGACGAGCACGTGGTGGGCCTCGGACAGCTTGCCGCCCGCCACGGCGACGGCGTAGGCCAGCTCGACGACCGGGCCGAAGACGTCGAGCTGCACCTGCTGGGCGGCGGCGTTGCCGACGCGCACGGGGCGGCTGCCGGCGTACCCCGGCACGGCCTCGATCACCGCCTCCGTGCCCGCATCGCCGCCGAGCACCGAGTAGAGCGGGCGCAGCCGCTCGGCCCCGTGCTCGGCCTTCGCGAGCCGCTCGATGTACGAGAGCAGGGCATCGGCCTCGGCGCTCGAGCCGAGATCGACGAGCGCGAGCGCCGTGAGCGCCGCGTCGCGCAGCCAGCAGTAGCGGTAGTCCCAGTTGCGTACGCCGCCGATCTCCTCGGGCAGGCTCGTCGTCGCGGCGGCCAGGATCGCGCCGCTGTGCTCGTGGCAGAGCGCGCGCAGCGTGAGCGCGCTGCGCTCGATCTCCGCGCGTGCGAGCGCGGGCAGCCGCAGCCCGGACGTCCAGGTGCGCCACGTCGACTCGGTGCGCTCGCGCCGCTCGGGCTCCGGCGCGGGGTGGGGCGCGAGGCTCCAGGTGCCGCAGCGCAGCTCGATCACGTACGGGCCGCTCGGCGTCACGCGGGCGCGTGCCGTCGGCTGCCCGCCCTCGTCGAGGATCTCCCACGCGAGGCCGGGCGCGTAGAGCGCGACGGGATCGGCCGCGCCCACGACCGCGACGCCGTTCGGGTCGGCGCGCAGCGCGATCTGCTGGCGGCCGAAGTCGGGTCGCGGCGCGAACTCGATGATCGCCTCGGCGCTGCCCTCGAGCACGCGCACGAGGCGCACGCGGCCGTAGGGCTCGCCGCGGTCGAGGTAGTCGCGCACGGTCAGGCCGGCCCAGCGCGTCTCGAGCGTGAGCGTGCCGTCGACGTAGCGCTGCGCGGTGGGCAGCCCCTCGTGCGCGGGCCGCACCGCGAGCGCGCCCGCCGTGTGCCCGCCGACGAGCTCGGCGAAGAGCGGCGCGCTGTCGGGTCGCGGGTGGCAGAGCCAGGTCACGCGCGCGTCCGGCGTCACGAGCGCCACGGTCCTGCCGTCGGCGAGCATCGCGTGGCGCTCGATCGGCACGGCGTTGGCGCCGGCGAGCCACTCGCGGCGCGTCTCGACGAGCCGCGCGAGCAGCCGGGCGACGTCCTCCGGGTCATCGACGCGCAGCGCGGCGAACGACGGCCCCGCCCCGACCTTGATGCCGACGTCGGGGCCGGTCAGCCGGCTGAAGGCGTCCTCGTCGGTCACGTCGTCGCCGACGAAGATGGCGGCGGTCGCGCCGACCTGGTGGCGGAGCGCGTCGAGCGCGTAGCCCTTGTCGGCCTGCACGACGGCGAGCTCGATCACGCGCTTGCCCTCGCGCGCGTGCACGCCCGGCAGCAGAGCGGGCCCCTCGCGCACGGCGGCGAGGGCGGCCGCGCCATCCTCCTCGGAGGCCTGGCGGTAGTGCAGCGCCACGCCGGCCGGCTTCTGCTCGACGAGCACGCCGGGCCGCGTCGTGGCGATCGCGTGCAGATCCTCGGTCACGCGGTCGCGCAGCGCGAGCGCCTCGGGTGCGAGCGCGCGGGCGAAGCCGACGGCGAACTCCGTGCCGTGGCTGCCGACGAGGTGGATCTCCTCGGGCAGCCGCGAGAGCGCCGCGAGGTCGTGCAGCGAGCGCCCCGAGATCACGGCCACGCTCGTGGCGGGCAGCGCCGCGAGCGCACGCAGCGCCGCGACGGACTCGCGCCGTGGGCGCGCGTCGCCCGGCACGTCGACGATCGGCGCGAGCGTGCCGTCGTAGTCGCACGCGACGAGCAGGTGCGGCTCGCGCGCGAGCCGCGCGAGCGCCTGCTCGAGCGCGCGTGCGCTGCTGCTCTGGTCGACCGGCTCGGCGTTCACCCGCCGTCCTCGGTGAGCGCCTCGATGAACGTGCGCGCGAAGCGGTGCACGTCGTGGGTGCGCACCTGGCGGCGCATCTCGCGCATGCGCCGGCGGGCCTCGTGGTCGGGCAGCGAGATCGCACGCGCGATCGTCTCGCGCATGCCGACGACGTCGTGCGGATTGACGAGTAGCGCCTGGCGCAGCTCCCCGGCGGCGCCCGCGAACTCCGAGAGCACGAGCACGCCGCCGCCGCGGTGGCGCGTCGCGACGTACTCCTTGCAGACGAGGTTCATGCCGTCGCGCAGCGGCGTCACGAGCATCACGTCGGACGCCGCGTAGAGCGCGCACAGGTCCTCGCGCGGGAGGTTGTGGTGCTGGTAGTGGATGGCGGGGTGCCCGAGGCGCCCGAACTCGCCGTTGATGCGCCCGACCGCGCGCTCGACGCGCTCGCGCAGCTGGCGGTAGGTGCCGACGCGCTCGCGGCTCGGCGTCGCGACCTGCACGAGCACCGTCTCGCCGGCGTGGGTGACGCCGCTCTCGAGCAGCTCGCGGAAGGCCTGCAGCCGCACGTCGATGCCCTTCGTGTAGTCGAGCCGGTCGACGCCGAGCAGGATGCGCCGCGGCGAGCCGAGCGCGCGCCTGATCTCGGCCGCCGCGGCGGCCGTCTCGGGCAGCCTGGCGATGCCGTCGAACTCGGCGAAGTCGATCGAGACCGGGAACGCGCCCACCTTGACGGTGCGGCCCTGGTACGGGATCTGCGAGCGCGAGGGCTGCACGTCGACGAGCCGCCGCGCGATCTGCATGAAGTTCTGCGCCGCCACCGGGCGCTGGAAGCCGACGAGGTCCGCGCCGAGCATCCCCTCGACGACCTGCTGGCGCCACGGCAGCTGCATGAACAGCTCCTGCGGCGGCAGCGGGATGTGCAGGAAGAAGCCGATGCGCAGGTCGGGCCGCAGCGCGCGCAGCATCGCCGGCACGAGGTGCAGCTGGTAGTCGTGCACCCACACCGTCGCGCCCCGCGAGGCGACGCTCGCGGTCAGGTCGGCGAAGCGCTCGTTGACCTCGACGTAGCTCTGCCACCACTCGCGGCGGAACTCCGGCGGGCGCACCGCGTCGTGGTAGAGCGGCCACAGCGTGCGGTTCGCGAAGCCCTCGTAGAAGCCCTCGATCTCGCGCGAGTTGAGCCCGATCGGGGTCAGCCGCATGCCGCCGTGGTCGAACGCCTTGGGCGGGGGCCCGGGGATGCCGGCCCAGCCGATCCAGGAACCGTGCCCGGCCTGCACGATCGGCGCAAGCGCGCTGACCAGGCCGCCCGGGCTGACCTCCCAGGAGCCGTCGGCGGCGCGGACGACGGGGAGGCGGTTCGCGACGATGACGATCTCGTCGGACGGGGACGGCCTCGGGCTCACAGGCCCTACCGTAGCTCCGACACCCCTGTGAGGTGCCCGCGTGGGTTGTTTGTGCGCTGCACCGTGCGGTAGCGTCCCAGCGATGAACGCCCAGCGCATCCTCGGAAGCGGCGTCGCGGCGCTCGTCGTGCTGATCGTGCTCGCGATCGTGACCCACGACGACGGCACGAAGAAGCCCACCGTGACGACGCTCCCGCCGACCGCGGCCGGCGTGCTGCGCGCGCACGTCGCGGCCGGCAACCTGACGCTCGACGGGCCCGTCAAGGACGCGGGCGAGAAGAAGGACATCGAGCAGGCCGCGGGCCAGCGCTTCGGCAACGACAACGTCGTCAGCCGGCTGCAGGTCGTCGCGACCGCCGACTCCGCCGCCTGGCTCGGCGACGTCATGAAGGCGCTGCCGCGCAAGGGCTCGGGCTTCGGCGCGATCGACATCGTCTCGACCAAGGCGACGCTGACCGTCAGCGGCCGCGTGCCGACCTCCGCCGCGGGGCACGCGCTGCTACAGGCGGTCGACGCGGAGTCCGGGCGCACGGCCACCGACAAGCTGGAGATCGTCGGCGAGGGCGCCGGCGGCACGCTCCAGCACTCGATCGACGTGGCCGTCAACGGTCGCACGGTCTCGTTCGAGACCGGCAGCGCCGCGATCACGAAGGCGGGGCAGGCGGTGCTCAAGTCGCTCGTCAAGCCGCTGCTCACTGCCGGCACCGAGCGCGTCGTCGTCGGCGGCTACACCGACAACGTGGGCGACGCCAAGGCGAACCTCCGGCTCAGCTCGGCGCGGGCGCACTCGGTCGTCGTCTGGCTCGAGAAGAAGGGCGTCGCGAAGTCGCGGCTGGTCGCGAAGGGCTACGGCGAGATCAAGCCGATCGCGCCCAACACGACGGCCGCCGGCCGCAGCAAGAACCGCCGCATCGAATTCACCGTGTTGAGCGGATAGAGGGAGCGCTGAACGATGGGAACAGCAGGCGAGATCGTGATCTGGATGGTGCTTGCGGCGCTCGTGGGCTTCGCGACCGGCTGGGCGCTGCGCAGCGTCGTCGCCAACCGCGCGCGTGCGCGCCTCAGCGATCGCCTCGAGGAGAAGCGCCGTGAGGTGCAGGAGCTGCGCGAGGAGCTGCGCCACCTGCGCGGCGACGACGACGAGGTCATGCACGTCCCGGGCGGCCTCACGGGGCCGATCCCGGACTGGGAGGACGGCGACGAGCAGGAGGAGTTCTCCGAGCCAAACCTGAGCGCGACGGCGGAGCACGACGAGGTCGAGCTCGGTCCGCTCGACGAGCCCACGGTCGCGGAGGAGGACGGCGGCGGCGAGGACGAGCCCGAGGCCGGCGGCTCGACGCGCGCGATGCGCCTCGACGAGGTGCAGTGGGACGACGTGGAGGACGTGCCGAGCAAGCCAGCCGACGAGGCGTGAGCGCGGGTCGCGGGGCCAACCGCGACGAGCTGTCGCCGCTCGCGCTGCTGCGGCGCAGCGCAACCGCGTATCCCGAGCGCACCGCCGTCCGCGACGGCGATCGCAGCGTCAGCTTCGCGCAGCTCGCCGAGCGCGCCTGGCGTCTCGGCGCCGCGCTGCGCGGTCTCGGGGTCGCCCCGGGGGAGCGCGTCGCGATGCTCTCGCTCAACCGCCTCGAGCTGCTCGAGGCGCACTTCGGCGTCCCGGCCTCGCAGGGCGCGCTGTGCGCCGTCAACACGCGCCTCGCCGCACCCGAGATCGCCTTCATCGTCGGGCACAGCGGCGCGCGGATCCTGCTGCTCGACCCCGAGCTCGAGGCCGCGGGCAGCCAGGCGGCGGCACTGCCAGGCATGCGCGTGATCCGGCTCGGCGAGGAGTACGAGGCGCTGCTCGCCGTGGGCTCGCCCGAGCCTCCCGCATGGCCCGACAGCGAGGATCGGCCGATCTCCGTCGACTACACGAGCGGCACCACCGGCACGCCGAAGGGCGTCGTCTACACGCACCGCGGCGCCTACCTGGGCGCGCTCGCCGGCCTCGTCGAGACGCGCCTCGGCCCCGACAGCACCTACCTCTGGACGCTGCCGATGTTCCACTGCAACGGCTGGTGCTTCAGCTGGGGCGTCGCCGGCATCGGGGCGACGAGCATCGCGCTGCGGCGCCCCGACCCGGAGGCCGTGTGGCGCGAGCTGCGGGCCGGTGCGACGCACCTCTGCGCGGCGCCGACGGTGCTGATCGCGCTCGTCGCGCACCCCGCGGCCGCGCCGCTCGAGCGCGACGTCCGCTGCGTGGTCGGCGGCGCGCCGCCGTCGCCGACGCTGCTCGAGCGCTGCGACGCGCTCGGCATCCGCGTCACGCACCTCTACGGCCTGACCGAGACCTACGGCCCGGCCACGGTCGCCGCCTGGCCGCCGGAGTGGGACGCGCTGCCGGCCGAGGAGCGCGCCCTGCGCCGCGCGCGGCAGGGCGTGCCGACCGTGCTCGGCGGCGAGAGCGACGTGTGGGACGCCGCCGGCGCGCCGGTCGCGCGCGACGGCGTCACCATGGGCGAGGTCGTCGTGCGCGGCAACACCGTCATGGCCGGCTACCTCGACGATCCCGAGGCGACCGCCGAGGCCTTCCGCGGCGGCTGGTTCCACTCGGGCGACGCCGCCGTCGTCCATCCGGACGGCCGCCTCGAGCTGCGCGACCGCTACAAGGACGTGATCGTCTCGGGCGGCGAGAACATCTCGACGATCGAGGTCGAGCAGGCGCTCGCGCGCCACCCGGCGGTGCTCGAGTGCGCCGTCGTCGGCATCCCGGACGACCACTGGGGCGAGCGTCCGAAGGCGTTCGTCGAGCTGCGCGACGGGCAGGCGGCGAGCGCCGAGGAGCTGATCGCGTTCTGCCGCGAGCAGATCGCCGGCTTCAAGTGCCCCGACAGCGTCGAGTACTGCGAGCTGCCGCGCACCGGCACGGGGAAGGTGCAGAAGTACGTGCTGCGCGAGCGCGAGTGGGCCGGGCGGGAGCGCCGCATCAACTGAGCGTCCCGCGCCGCGGAAGCTGGCGCAGAATGAGGTGATGCGACGCCGCCGCCTGCTCGTCCCGCTGCTCGCGGCGCTCGTGCTCGCAGCGCCCGCGAGCGCGGGCGGCCCATCCGGGCTGCGCGGCGTGATCGCCCGCGCCGAGCAGCTGCGCGGCCTGAGGACGACGCATCCCCTGGCCGTTGCGACCGTCGGCGCCGCCGGCATGCGGCGGATCGTGGACGGCGAGCTCGCGCACGAGCGCGAGCCGCGCAGCGACGCGGCGTGGGACGACGCGCTGCACCTGCTCGGCGTGCTCGCGCGCGGCCAGAGCCTGGCGCAGGTGCAGCGCCGGCAGCTGACCGGGCAGGTCGCAGGCGTCTACGTCCCGCGCACGGGGCGGCTCTACGTGCTCGGCGCCGCCGGCGACGCGCCGCGCTCGGTGATCGCGCACGAGACCGTGCACGCGCTCCAGGACGAGCACTTCGACCTCGAGCACGGGGCCTTCGCCCCGCATCCGCGCGACCACGACGGCGAGCTCGCCACGCTCGCGCTCGTCGAGGGCGACGCGAGCGACGTGCAGTCGCGCTACGTCGCGTCGCTCTCGCCCGGCGAGCTCGTGGGCGAG
>DASXXY010000206.1:0-6090 GCA_036502805.1 Gaiellales bacterium
GCGGATGTAGGTCCAGATGTTGTGACGGGTCTGCGGGTCGAGGCCGATCGTCGGCTCGTCGAGGAAGAGCACGCGCGGCGAGTGCAGCAGGCCGCGCGCGATCTCGAGCCGGCGCTTCATGCCGCCCGAGAACGTGGCGACCTTGCCCTCGCGCCGGTCCCACAGGCCGACCATCTCGAGCACCTGCTTCGAGCGCGCCGTGATGACCGCGCGCGGCACGCCGTAGAGCTCGCCGTGGAAGCGCAGGTTGCGCTCGGCCGAGAGGTACGTGTCGAGCGTCGGGTCCTGGAAGACGAGGCCGATGTTGCGGCGCACGGCCGCGCGCTCGCGCACGACGTCGAAGCCGGCCACCGTCGCCTCGCCCGCCGTGGGGCTGGCGAGCGTGCAGAGGATCTTGATCGTCGTCGACTTGCCGGCGCCGTTCGGGCCGAGGAAGCCGAACGTCTCGCCGGCGTGCACGGTCAGGTCGAGACCGCGCACGGCCTCCACCTCCCCATACCGCTTGACGAGCCCACGGGCTTCGATGACCGTTGGAGTTTCCAACGATGTGAGTTCTAGCAGACGGCTATCATCGCGGCATGGCAGAGCGCGACGACGGGCGGACGGTGGGAGCGCTCGCGCGCCTCGCGGGGCAGATGCGACGGGAGTTCGCGACGCGCATGCGCGACGAGGCCTGGGCGCAGGAGATCGGCATGCGCCCGCCCGCCTACGGGATCCTGCAGGTCGTGCGCGCGCGGCGGTCGATCTCGCAGCGAGCGCTCTCGGACGTGATCGGCATCGACCCGGGCGACATGGTCGCGATCCTCGACATGCTGGAGCGGGCGGGCTTCCTCGTGCGCACGCGCGACGAGGAGGATCGCCGCCGCCACAACCTCTCGCTCACGCCCGCGGGCGCGACGGCCGCGGCGCAGCTCGATGCGATCGCGACGGGCGTCACCGACGTCGTCCTCGCCCGCCTGAACGGGCGCGAGCGGGCCGTGCTCGAGCGCCTGCTCGCGAAGGCGGCGTTCGCGCCCCGCGCCTGAGCTCAGCCGCCCTCGGCGGGCGGCTCCTCGAAGCGCCGGTCGGCGCGCACGCTGTGGACGTTGTGCGCGCGCTGCTCGAACCAGCCGTAGCGGGCGTCCGCGCGGTCGTCGAACGGCGGCACGTAGGGCTTGATGTCGAGCAGCGGCGTGCCGTCGAGCAGGTCGAGCTCCTCGACGTGCAGCACGGGGCCCTCGATGCGCACGAGGCGCACCAGCGAGAGGCCGATCGGGTTCGGCCGCTTGGGCGAGCGCGTCGCGAAGACGCCGCGCGGCACGGTGTCGAGGTACGGCGTGACGCGCAGCGAGACGCCCCCCGTGCGGTGCATGTGCGTGAGCAGCCAGAGGTGCGTGAAGCCGTCGAGGTCGGCGAGCGCGTCGGCGTACGACGGGTCGAGCTCGACCGTGCCCTCCACGCCCTTCGCCGCGACGGTCTGGATCGGCATGCCGGCGTGGTCGGCGAACGGCGTCCGCACGACGCCGATCGGCGTGAAGACGACCGGCTCGAGCACGCCCTACTGGCTCTCGACGATCACGGTCGTGGCCTTCACGACCGCGGTCGCCGGGTCGCCCGGCTTGAGCCCGAGGTCGTCGAGCGAGTCGGTGCTGAGCAGCGAGACGATGCGGTACGGGCCGCACGAGAGCTCGATCTGGCTCATCACGCGCCCGCGCTTGATCGCGACGACCGTGCCGTCGAGGCGGTTGCGGGCGCTCGACGTGCGCGCCTTCGCGGGGCGGTCGCGGAGCAGGCGCTCGACCTCGTCGGAGGAGATGACGCGTTGGTTGCCGACGCGCTCGAAGTGGATCCGCCCCTCCTTCTCCCAGCGCCGCAGCGTGTCGACGCTGACGCCGAGCGTGGCGGCGGCGGCGCCGATGCGGAGTCGGGTTGGCGGGACCTCGAGCGAGTCGCCTGGATTCTCGGAGCGGGCCATGGCGCAGGACTAGCGTAGCCTGCGCGACGCGGTGCGCAGGCCTGCTTCCGTCGCCGCGCCTAGGCTCTACCTAGATGCAGAGGCTTTTCGCTTGCGGATGGACGTGACATGAGCCGTGCGCGCGGCGCTGCCTTCGGCATCGCCACGTTCCTGCTGACCCTGCTCGCGCTCGCGTTCCTGGTGCTCCCGATCGTCGCGATCTTCGCGCGCGTCCCGCTGCACCGTTTGCTCGACCAGATCGACGACCCGGTCGTGCGCGACGCGCTCGTGCTGACGGCGACCACCAACGCGATCGCGCTGGCCGTGATCCTGCTCGTGGGCACGCCGGCGGCGTACTTCCTGGGGACGCACCGCTTCCGCGGCAGGACGGTCGCGATCACGCTCATCGAGCTGCCGCTCGTGCTGCCGCCGACGGTCGCCGGCATCGGGCTGCTGGCGGCGTTCGCGGGTCGCATCGGGCTGCTCGCGGGCATCTTCGACCGCATCGGCGTGAGCGTCGTCTTCACGACGACCGCCGTCGTGGTCGCGGTCTGCTTCGTCGCCGGGCCGTTCTACCTGCGCCAGGCGATCGCGGCGTTCGAGACGCTCGACGCCGACGTCCTCGACGCGGCTCGCGTCGATGGCGCTGGTCAGCTGCGCGTGCTCGTGAGCATCAGCATCCCGCTCGCGAAGGCGGGGCTCGCAGCCGGGGCCGCGCTCGCGTTCGCGCGCGGCGTCGGCGAGTTCGGCGCGACGATCATGTTCGCGGGCAACCTGCGCGGCGTCACGCAGACGCTGCCGCTGCTGATCTACCAGGACTTCGAGGTCAGCTTCGACGTCTCGCTCGCGATCAGCGCGCTGCTCGTGCTCGTCAGCGCCGCGCTGCTGATCACCGTGAGGCTGATCGTGCGGGTGCCGGGCAAGGCGCGCGGCGCCGGCCTCGTGCTCGTGAAACCCGGCGAGCGCTGACGCGCCGGAGTCCGGCCACGAGCTTCCTGGTATTCTCGACCATCTTCTTATGTTTTATCTAGGTTGAAAGGTGGCCGAATGGGTCAGGTAACTCGACGCGCACTGCTTGCGCGCGCCGGAGCGGGAGCGGGAGCCGTCGCGCTCCTCGGCGTCTCCGCCGCACCCGCGCTGGCAGCACCGGGCGAGGGCGATCTGTCGAACGTCCGGCTCGTCTGCTCCACCAAGCGCCTGATGATCAACTGGTACACCGCCTGGCTCGACGAGCCGAAGGCCGCCGGTCCGGCCGAGACCCAGCAGCTCGTGCGCAACATCCGCAAGCAGGAGCAGGCCCACTACGCCCTCCTCGCCCCGCTGCTCGGCGCCACGGCCCCGGTCGACGACGACTTCGAGTTCACCTTCCCGCCCGGCGCGCTGCGCACGCCCGCGACGGCCGCGAAGTTCGCGCTCGCGCTCGAGTACCTCGCCACCGGCATCGCCGTCGGCGCCGCCGCGCGCGTGGTCGACGGCGACACCGCCGGATCGCTCACGAGCGTCGTCGCCTGCGAGGGCCAGCACCTCGGCGCGCTCTCGGCGCTCGGCGGCGGCTCGCCCGTGCCGACCGATCTCCCGGCCGGGCTCGACATCGTCGATGCGTCCAACCAGCTCGCCCCGTTCCTCTCCAACTAGCGCCCAGAGGATGCAGATGAATCGCCTCACCACCATGCGCCGATCGCTCGCCGCACTCCTGCTCGCACTCGCGCTGCTGACGGCGCTGACCACCACCGCCACGGCCAAGGGCACGCGCGCGGCAGCGCAGATGAACGTCTTCGCCGCCGCGTCGCTGACGGAGGCCTTCCCGAAGTTCGACGGCGGCCAGAAGTACAACTTCGCCGGCAGCGACGCGCTCGCCGCGCAGATCCGCCTGGGCGCGCCGGCCGACATCTTCGCGGCCGCCAGCCCCGACTCCCCGCAGGCGCTCTACAAGGCCGGCCTCGTCGAACAGCCGGTCACGTTCGCGACCAACAAGCTCGTGCTCGCCGTCCCCACGGCGAACCCCGCGAACATCACGAGCATCTACGACCTCGAGCGCCCGGGCGTGAAGCTCGACATCGGCACGCCCACCGTGCCGATCGGCGCCTACACGCGCCAGGTGCTCGGCTACCTCGGCATCACGAACGCGGTCATGCCGCAGGTCGTGAGCCAGGAGAAGGACGTCAAGGCGATCGCCGCCAAGGTCGCGCTCGGCACCGCCGACGCCGGCTTCATGTACGTCACGGACGCCCGCGCCGTCTCGACGCAGGTCAAGCTGATCCCGGTTCCCGCATGGGCTCAGCCGCCCGTCCGCTACCAGATCGCGATCGTGACGAACACGGCCAACCATGCCGACGCCGCGGCGTTCATCAAGCGCCTCACGAGCACGGCCGGCCGCAAGCTGCTCGTCGACAACGGGTTCGGCGTCCCGAAGCTGCCGAAGCCCAAGAAGGCCAAGAAGAAGTAGCGACACGCTGCGCGGGCCCGGCGGACGGCGGCTGCGAGCCGCGCACCGCCGGGCCCACCGCAGCGCCCGAACGTCCCTGAACCCGGCTGCCTCCGCCGCCTGGCAGCCGCATGCTCGACAGCGTGCCCTGCACGAACCGACACACGAGGAGAAGCACATGCGCAAGCTCACGCGCCCCCTGATCGGCAGCGCCATCGCGGCGCTCGCGGTCTGCGCGGCGATCGCCGGCACGGCGACCGGCGCCGGCACCCACCGCGCGCACAAGGCCACGACCGGCACGTGCGCCACGCTCGCCATCAACGGCCGCGTCGCCCACTACACGAAGCTGCACGTCGACGACCTGCGCGCGCTCCCGGTGCAGACGGCCGACGTGACCTTCAAGTCGGGCGCAGGCACCGAGACGCACCACTTCACGGGCGCGCTCCTGACCGACGTCATCGGCCTCGCCGGCCCGACGTTCGACCCGGCGATCAAGAACGACAGCCTGCGCTTCTTCGTCAAGGGCGTCGGCTCCGACGGCTACGCGGCGATCGTCTCGTGGGGCGAGATCGACCCCGGCTTCGGCGCCAAGAACGTGCTCGTCGCCTACGACCAGGACGGCACCGACCTGTGCGCCACCGGCGCGCGCCTCGTCGTGCCCGGCGACATCAAGGGCGGCCGCTACGTCTCGAACCTCGTGCGGCTGCAGGTCGGTCGCGCGGGCGGCGACAACTAGACCCCCGACTTCGCGTCGCCGGCCGACACGGCCGGCGGCGCGCGACGGGTTCCCGTCCCCTCGCATCCCGCGCCCGCGGCTGCGAAGATCGCACGCATGGCCGCCAACGTCCCCGCCTTCCTGGGTGTCGCCGTCCTCGTGCTCGTCTCGCCCGGCCCCGACACGGCGCTCGTGACGAAGAACGCGCTGATCCACGGCCGGCGCCCCGCGCTCGCCACGTCGTTCGGCGTCGCCGTCGGGCTGCTCGTCTGGACGCTCGCCTCGGCGCTCGGCATCGCCGCCGTCGTGCACGCGTCGGCGACCGCCTTCACGACGCTCAAGCTGATCGGCGCGGTCTACCTCGTGTGGCTCGGGATCCAGGCGCTGCGCTCGGCCGCGCGCAGCGGCGGGCACGGGCCCGCGAACGAGATCGGCGCACGCCGCGTGGGGGCGCGCCGCGGCTTCCGGCAGGGACTCATCAGCAACCTCGCGAACCCCAAGATCGCCGTCTTCTTCACGAGCCTCGTGCCGCAGTTCGTCGGCTCGGGCCACCGCGTGCTGGTGCCGTCGCTCGTGCTCGGAGCGCTCTTCGCGCTGATGACGGTCGCGTGGCTGTGCGGCTACGCGCTCGTGGCCTCCAAGGCCGCCGGGCTGCTCACGCGGCCGCGCGTCAAGGCCGCGCTCGACCGCATCAGCGGCTGCGTCCTGGTCGGCCTCGGGCTGCGCATCGCGACCGAGCGCCGCTGAGCGCACAGCGCCTCCCTCGCGCGAGGGAGGCCTCGCACCCTCACTCGGGGGACATTGCGCAATCGCACTCGCCATGGCGTTTTCCCGCGGGCCGGCTCGGGTACCAGAGAGTTCGGGCAAGGGGTCGAAGGAAGGTTCCCGATGACTGACAGGGACTCAATCCACACGACGCAGATGCACGCTCGCGGTCACTCGCGATTCGTGCAGCAGGCGCTCGCCGACGCGCGGCGCTGCGACGAGTTCGAGGCGCGCAGCCGGGTGACGGTGACC
>DASXXY010000207.1:0-1934 GCA_036502805.1 Gaiellales bacterium
AGCCCGCACACGCTCCCGAGCCCGCGCCGGAGCCCGAGCCGGAGCCCGCCGCGACCGGCGAGCCCCCCACTGCACCCGCGCCCGCGCCGCCCGTCGCCGCGTTCACGCCGGAGGCGCCCGAGATCGCAACGGTCAGCGCCGGCTGGAGCGAGGCGCTCAGCCACCTCAGCGGCCCCGCCCGCGGCATCCTCGCGGCCTCGCGGCCGATCGCGATCGACGGCGCGAGCGTCGTCGTCGAGGTCTCCGACGCGCTGCTCGCGAGCTCGCAGCGCTATGCCGAGCAGCTCGCCGACGCGCTCGCGACGGCGCTCGCCCTGCGCCTGCAGCCGCGCTTCGTGGCCGTCGCGTCCGTCGCGGCGGACGCCGTGGCGGCGGCAGCCCCGCTGCCGGCCGACGGCGATGGCACGATTTCCGAGGTGGAGCTGCTCGATCAGCTGCGCCGCCGACTGGACGCGACGGAGGAAGCCGGATGAGCCTCGACCCGCAGAAGATGATGAAGATGGCGGCCCAGATGCAGGCCGAGATGGCGCGTGCGCAGGAGGCGCTCGGCGAGGAGCGCGTCGAGGCGAGCGCCGGCGGCGGCATGGTCAAGGCGACCGCCTCGGGCAACGGCGACCTCGTGGGCATCGAGATCGACCCCGAGGCCGTCGACCCCGACGAGGTCGAGCTGCTGCAGGACATGGTGCTCGCGGCCGTGACCGAGGCCTTCCGCCAGGCCGCCGCGCTGCAGCAGGAGCGCATGGGCGCGATCACGGGTGGGCTCGGCGGGCTCGGTCTGCCGGGCTTCTAGCTCGTGCGCACTCACGGAAGTACCGGGCACTAGTGCTCTCCCCGGCGGTCGACTCGCTGGTGGCGCAGCTCGCGCGCCTGCCGGGTGTGGGTCAGCGCACCGCGCAGCGGCTCGCGTTCCACCTCCTGCGCGTGCCCGCGGAGGAGGCGCTCGCGCTCTCCGACGCGATCCGCGTCGTCAAGGAGCGCGTCGGCTTCTGCAGCGAGTGCTTCAACCTCAGCGAGGAGCCGCTCTGCCGCTTCTGCTCCGATCCGCGCCGTGACCGCGCGCTGATCTGCGTCGTCGAGGCGCCCTCCGACATCGTCCCGATCGAGCGCACGGCCGAGTACCGCGGCCTCTACCACGTGCTCGGCGGCGCTCTCTCCCCCATCGACGGCGTCGATCCGGAGCACCTGCGCATCGCAGAGCTGCTCGCGCGCGTCGGCCGCGCGGGCGACGAGCTGCAGGAGGTGGTGCTGGCCACGAATCCGACGATGACGGGCGAGGCAACGGCCCAGTACGTGGCCGAGCGGCTGCGGGGCACCGTCAAGATCACGCGGCTCGCGAGCGGGCTGCCCGTGGGCGGCGACCTCGAGTACGCCGACGAGGTCACGCTCGGCCGCGCGTTCGCCGGCCGGCGCGAGGCCTGAGGCCGAGAGGGTCTGAGCGAATGCGCGTGCGCGGCCGGCCAACGGCGCGGCCGATCGACCCGCCGCTCGTCCGAGGAGATCGCGCGCGCGCCCGGCGCGTCGCAGGCTGCCCGCGGCGCCGCCGGGCAGGGCGCTCATGCGCGTGAAGCCTCGCAACCCGCGCGAGCGGATCGCGCGCATTCGACGGCGCCTGCAGAACTCCTTCACGCGAAATCGCTCCAGCGGGTACAATCGCGAACCTGCCCGGCACGTCGCCGGAGCGGGACACACCGTGACCGACGACTACGATTTCAGGGCGAGCGAACGCCGCCGTGCCCGAGAGCTCGATGAGCTCGAGGCGCGACGCCGGTCTGCGCGCGATCGGCAGCGCGCGCAGCTCCGCGCGGCGCACCGCCGCAGGCGCCTGACCGTGCTCGGCGTGCTCGGCCTCGTGATCGGCGTGGCGAGCGGCGCGTGGGTCTGGACGAGCGGCACGCCCAAGGCGCGCACGCCGATCGTCCCCGTCAAGACCGTCG
>DASXXY010000208.1:0-5305 GCA_036502805.1 Gaiellales bacterium
CGCCGACTGCACGCGCGGGTCGAGATCGCCGGGGAACGCGGTGAAGACGGCGGGACGGGCGGCCTCGCCGGTCTCGAAGACGAGCGCGCCGTCGTCGCCGCGCCCGGCCGCGAGCACATCGTCGAACGGCGTGCTCACGTCGCCGCCTTCGGCAGCGCGAGCGACGTCAGCGCCGCCGCGATCGTGAGGCAGGCCGAGCCGACGAGCGCCGTGCGCAGCGACGTGTGGTCGGCGAGCACGCCGAGCAGCGGGCTCGCGAGCGAGCCGACGCCGATGCTGAGGCCGAGCGTGACGCCGGATGCGAAGCCCACGTTGCGCGGCAGCGCGCGCTGGGCGAGCACGACGAGCGGATAGAAGTTCATCTCCGAGATCAGCCCGAACAGCGCAAGCACGGGGAACAGCGCGAGCAGCGGGATCACGGGGACGACGAGCGCGAGCGGCACGGAGGCGAGGAGCGAGAGGATCACGATCGCGCGGAAGCCGTGGCGGTCGGAGAGGCGGCCGCCGAAGAGCGTTCCGAGCGCGCCCGCGGCGAGCATCACGGAGATCGCGACGTTGCCCACGCTCTCGCTCGCATGCAGCGTCCGCCAGACGTAGAGCGGGATGAAGGCCTGGAACGCGAACAGCGAGCCGGTGCGCAGCGTGCCCGCGGCAGCCGCGAGCGTGAAGCCCTTCCAGTCGCTCTCCGCCATCGTCTCGCGCGCGGCGTGGGCCGAGGCCGCGGAGGGCCGGAAGCGCTCGACGTAGCGCAGGTTGGCCCACAAGAGCCCGGTCGCGACGAGCGGCACGCAGGCCACGAGCGCGGTGCCGTGCAGGCCGACGATGCTCACGATCGGCGTCGTCAGGATCGGCCCGAGCGCCCAGCCGCTGAGGCCGCCGACCGCGAACATGCTCATGCCGGTGCCCTGCCGCCCGCCCGCGGCCGAGACGTAGCTCGCGAAGCGCACGGCCTCGGGGTGGTACATCGCGATCCCGATCGACGAGATGACGAGCGAGCCGCCGGTCGCGAGGTAGTCGTCGAACTGGCCTGCGAGACCGATGCCGACGGCGGCGAGCAGCGTCCCGACCGGCATCATCCAGCTCGCGCGGATGCGGTCGGCGAACGCGCCGAGCAGCGGTTGCAGGAAGGACGAGCCGACGCTCGAGAAGAGCAGCAGCGCGCCCGCCGCGGCGTAGCTGTAGCCGCGCTGCGCGACCAGGAACGGCAGCAGCGCGGGCACGGTCCCCTGCGAGAGGTCGACGCTGAGATGGCCGAACGAGAGCACACCCAGGCCGCGGCGGTCGAGCCGCAGCGGCGCGGGCACCGCGATCGCGCTCACCGCACTCCGCGGCTGACGGGGTAGGAGCCGAGCACGTGCAGCTCGGCGCTGCGGTCGGACACGTCGCGCAGCGCGCGCAGCACGCGCGCCGTCGAGCGATGCCCCACGACGTCGATGTAGAACTGGTAGCGCCAGGGCTCGCCCATGATCGGCCGCGAGTGCAGCGACGTCATCTGCACGTCGTGGTAGCGCAGCGGCTCGATCGCCGAGTGCAGCGCGCCGGGCTCGTGCTTCGTGATCAGCCGGAGCGCCGTGTGCCAGTCGGTCGCCGAGTCGTGATCGAGGCGCGTGAAGCCCGCCAGCGCGACGAAGCGCGTGAGGTTCTCCGGGTGGTCGGAGATCTCGTCGGCGAGGATCTCGAGCCCGTTGCTGCGCGCCGCGAGCGGGCTCGCGATGGCCGCGACGGTCACGTCGCCGAGCGCGGCGACCGTGCGCGCCGCCTCGGAGGTCGTCGACGCGGCGACGAGCTCGTAGCGGCCGTTCAGCGCGTTGCGGCACTGCGCGAGCGCCATCGGATGCGAGTGCACCGTGCGCAGGCCCGCGAGCGTCGCGCCCGGAACCCCGAGCAGGAGGTGCGGGATGTGCAGCGCGACCTCGGCGACGACCGAGACGGCGCCCTCCTCGAGGATCGCGAGCGTGTCGGGGACGAGGCCCGCGAGCGAGTTCTCGATCGGCAGCACGCCGCGGTCGACGTCGCCGGCGACGAGCGCGGCCGCGACGAGGTCGAACGTCGCGAAGGACGTCTGGCGCGCGGACGGGAAGAGGCGGCCCGCGGCCTCCTCGGTGTACGACCCCTCAGCGCCCGGATAGGCGACGTGCTGTGGCTCCATCAGAGCAGCAGGCTAACGAGTCGCCATGCCCGCCCGCGCTCCTGCGCCGCCCGCACGCAGGCCCGCTCACCCGGCGGTCGGCGCGTCCACCACCCAGACGTAGCCGTCGGCGTCGATGACGTACGCCTCGCGCAGGCCGTGCGGCTTGTCGGTCGCCGGGTCGAGCACGCCGTAGCCGTGCTCGTTCGCGGCTGCGACCACGACGTCCGGATCGGAGTCGTGCACGCGCAGCTCGACGCCGCCTCCGCGCAGCGCCGCGATGCGCGTGCGCGGCAGCAGCGGGTGGGCGTCGTAGGTGTGATCGGCATGCACCATCCACTCGCTCTGGCCGTGGCGCAGCACGGCGAGATCGGGGTCGGCGTAGACGACCTCGATGCCGAGCACGTCGCGTGCGAACGCGACCGCGCGGGTCGTGTCCTGGACGAGCAGGTTGATTCCGAGCCCGCGCAGAGACCGCCCGTAGACGGGCGGCGACACCCACGGGTCTCCCTCGCGCTTCTTCATCTCCGGCAGGCTAGTCGTGCAGTCGGCACACGATCACGCCGCGTGTACGCAGCGTTACGGCGAGCGGTTCAGCGAACCTGCATGAACGGGCGCACGAGCCGCGTCCGCCGCGCCGGGCGATCCTTCGCGTCCTCGTAGCGGTCGGCGCTGCCGAGCGTGCCGACGATCGCGCGCGAGGCCAGGAAGCGCAGGGGCTCCGGCTCCCAGCGCGGGCTCTGGTGCCCGACCCACGGCAGCGTGACGAGACCGCTGTCGCGCTGCAGCACGAGGTCGGCGAGGGTGCGGCCGAGCACGTTGCTCGTGACGACGCCGTGGCCCGTGTAGCCGCCCGCCCAGCCGAAGCCGCTCGTGCGGTCGTAGTGCACCGAGCAGCACCAGTCGCGCGGCACGCCGAGCGGCCCGCCCCAGTGGTGCGTGATGGCGGCCGAGGCGGCTGCGGGAAAGCGGTCGGCGATCGTGCGCACGAGCCGCTCGCGCACGCCGTCGTTGCGCTCGTAGGCCTCGTCGATCGGCGATCCGAGACGGTAGGGCGCGCCGCGCCCGCCGATCGCGATGCGGTCGTCGGGCGTGCGCTGTGCGTAGAAGAAGAGGTGGCGGAGGTCGGAGATCGTCTCGCGGCCGTCCCAGCCGATCGCGTCCCAGACGGCCGGCGGCAGCGGCTCGGTCGCGACCATCAGCGAGTAGAGCGGCATGAAGCGGCGGCGCTCGCCGGGCTGCTGGACGGTGAAGGCCTCGGTCGCGCGCAGCACGGAGGCGGCCCGCACGGTGCCGCCGGCGCAGCGCACGCGGCCCGGCCCGATCTCCTCGGCGGCCGTGCGCTCGTAGATCGTGACGCCGCGCCGTTCGCAGGCGAGCGCGAGGCCGCGCGCGAGCCGCGCGGGGTCGAGGCGCGCGCAGTGCGGCGTGAACCAGGCCGCTCGCGCGCCTGCGACGCGCACGCGAGCCTCCAGCTCGCTCGGCTCGAGCACGCGCAGATCGTCCTCGCCGATGCCGTAGCCGCGGCGGCGCGCGACGCCCTCGTGCAGGCGCGCGACCTGGGGCGCGCTCGTCGCGACCATGAGCGTGCCGCTGTGCAGCCAGCCGCAGTCGATGCCTTCGCTCGCGATGACGTCGCCGATCTCGCCGACGGCGTCGGCCATGGCGCGCTCGCCGCGGGCCACGGCGGCCTCGCCGTGCAGGCGGGCGTAGCGGGCCGCGCTGCCGGCGAGGCCCGCCGACGCCCAGCCGCCGTTGCGACCGGACGGACCGAAGCCGGCGATCTCGCGCTCGAGCACGACGACGCGCAGGTCGGGCTGCTGCAGGGCCAGGAAGTAGGCCGCCCAGAGACCGGTGAAGCCGGCGCCGACGATCGCGACGTCGCACTCGACGTCGCCTGGCAGCGCGGGCCGCGGCGTGAGCGGCTCGGCGAGCCCGTCGAGCCACAGGCTGCGCGCCCGGTAGCGCTCGCTGGACGCGTCGCTCATGCGGTCTCCTTCGCGAGGCCCTCGCGCTCGGCCACGCGCGTGCCCCCCGCCGTCGGTGTCAGCTCGACGATGCGCGTCGCGAACGTCTCCAGGAAGTAGCGGTCGTGCGTGGCGGCGATGACGCAGCCGCTGAACTCCTCGAGCTCGCTCTGCACCACCTCGGCCGAGTGGGTGTCGATGTAGTTCGTCGGCTCGTCCAGCAGCAGCAGGTCGGGCCGCGAGAGCGAGACGCGCAGTAGGTGCACGCGCACCCGCTGGCCGCCGGACAGCCGCCCGAGCGGCGCGTTGCAGTGCTCGTAGTCGAGGCCGAGCGCGCAGATGCGGCGCACGGCGTCGTCGCGCCCCATCGCGCGCTCGTCCAGGATCAGGTCGAGCGGCGTGCGCTCGAGGTCGAGCGAGAGGCTCTCCTGCGTCATCATCGCGACGGTCGCGCCCTCCTTGATGCGCACGCGGCCGCCGGTCGGCTCCTGCACGCCGGCGAGCAGCCGCAGCAGCGTCGACTTGCCGGCGCCGTTCGGGCCGATCAGCGCCACGCGGTCGCCGCGCTCGAGCACGAGGTCGACCGGTCCGACGCGCACCGCCTCGCTGTAGCGCACCTCGGCCGCCGTCGCCTCGGCCATCACGCGTCCGCGGGCATCCGAGGCGAACGACAGCGAGAGCGTGCGGTCGCGCCGCTTCTGCGGCTTGTCGACGCGGCTGCGGGCGCGCTCGAGCAGCGTCAGCCGGGCGCGCGCGCGCGACGCGAACTTGGAGTTCAGGCGCGCCCACTCGCGGTACTGGAAGAAGACCTGCTCCTGGCGCTTGACCTCGGCCAGGGCGCGCTCGTACTCGCCCTCGAGCCGCGCCATCAGCTTGGGCCGCTCCTCGAGGTAGTAGGTGTAGCCGCCGGCGTAGACGTCGCAGCGGCCGTCCGAGAGGTCGAGCGTCTCCTTCGTCGCGACGTCCAGCAGCGCGCGGTCGTGGCTGACGAGCACCGTCGCGCCGCGGCGCGCGCCGAGGCGGTCGGCGACGAGGCCGCGCGCGCGCATGTCGAGGTGCGCCTCCGGCTCGTCGAGCACGAGCAGGTCGGGATCGGACGCGAGCGCGCGCGCGAGCAGGATCAGCCGGCGCTGGCCGCCCGAGAGCTCGCTCATACGGCGCGACTCGGGGATGCTCTTGAGCCCGAGCTCGCCGAGCAGGTCGGCGATCA
>DASXXY010000209.1:0-3344 GCA_036502805.1 Gaiellales bacterium
GCCCTCACCTCCGAGCACGGAACGGCCGGCGCCGAGCAGCGGTTCGTGAAGCGCAGGCCGGATCCCACCCTCGACCACGTGCTGGCCGAGCTCCGCCGCCTCGACCTGGACGGCGTGCTGACGACCGATCACGGGCGGATCGTCCGCCACGACTCCTACGGCGGCTCGTTCGAGCTCGACCTCGAGGAGTTCAGCGAGCTCGCCGAGACCGTCGCCGACGGCTCCGGCCTGCGCGGCTTCTACCTCGCCCGCGACGGCTTCCGCGACGACCTGCTCCTGCGCGCGATCGACGGCGAGCTCGAGCGCGTGGGCATCGCGGGCTACCGCGCGCGCCACCGCACGACGCGCGGCGAGAACGGCATCGCGGTCACCGATGCGCGCGGCCGCGACCTGCCGCGCCCCGCCGGCGACGCGCACGCGCGCGAGCTCCTGCGGCTGCTCGGGGCGCTCGCCGACGACAGCGGCCTCGCCGCCTACACGCTCGCCCTGGTCGAGCAGGACGAGCACTGGGTGAGCGTCTGAGGGGCCGTCAGGCTTCGCGGCAGTACGCGACGAACGCGGCCGCGAGGCGCGAGGGCTCGCGCGCGGCCTGGCGTACGACGACGTAGTCGCGCCGCAGGCTGAGGCCGGTGACGCGCGCCGAGGTCATGCGCCCGAGCTCCAGCTCGCGCTCGATCGCGGCGAGCGACGTGAACGTGGCGCCGAGGCCCTCCTCGACGGCGGTCTGCGACGACTCCTGCAGGCCGAGCTCGGCGACGACGTTGAGATCGCGCGGCTTCAGCCCGAGGCGGCGCAGCTCGGCCTCGACGATCGCACGCACGCCCGAGCCCTCCTGCTGCACGATCAGCGGCTCGCGCGCCAGCTCCTCGAGCGAGAGCTCGCCGCCCGCGCGCGGGTGGCCGGGCGGCAGCGCGAGCACGATCTCGTCGGCGCGGAAGGGCTCGTAGACGAGGCTCCGGTGGGGCTTCTCGGCGCCCACGACGCCGAGCTCGAGCTCGTGTGCGAGCACGCGCTGGGCGATGTCCTGCGTCGCGCCGACCTCGAGCGACACCTCGACCTCCGCGTTGTCGCGCAGGAAGCCGATCAGCAGGCGCGGCACGAGCCGCGCGCCAGGCCCGGTCGAGGCGCCGATCGCGAGCCGGCCGCGCAGCACGTCGGCCTCCTCCTGCGCGGCGCGCACCATGTCGCGCTCGAGCGCCAGGATGCGCTGGGCGCGCGCGACGACGGCGCGGCCCTCGGGCGTGGCCTCGGCGCGCCGGCCGCTGCGGTCGATCAGCGCGACGCCGAGGCGCTGCTCGAGTGCGCGGACGGCCTGCGAGACGGCCGACTGCGTGACGCCGAGCGACTCCGCGGCCTGCGAGAACGATCCCCGCTCCACGACCGCGCAGAGCGCGGCGAGCTGGCGCGTGTCCATGGCTCAGGCGGGAGCAGCGACGGACGGCTGCTCGCTGTCGGCGCGGCGGGGGTTCGCGATCATCGCGCGCCCGCGTGCGAGCGCCCCCGGCTCGTCGCCGTCGTTGGCCATGCGCTCGACGGCATCGAGCTCGGCATCCAGCCACTCGGGCGAGATCGGCGCGCGGCGTGCGCGCATGAGCTTCTCGTGGTGCGTGCGCTCGACGTCCTCGCTGTCCTCGAAGAGGCCCTCGTGCAGCTTCTCGCCGGGGCGGATGCCCGTGATCACGACCTGGATGTCGCGCTCGGGCTCGAGGCCGGAGAGGCGGATCATGTCGTGCGCGAGGTCGATGATCTTGACCGGGTCGCCCATGTCGAGCACGAAGACGTCGCCGCCCTGCCCGACGCCGCCGGCCTGCACGATCAGCTGCGCGGCCTCGTTGATCGTCATGAAGTAGCGCGTCATCTCGGGGCTCGTCACGGTCACGGGCCCGCCGCGGGCGATCTGCTCGCGGAAGATCGGCACGACCGAGCCCGAAGACCCGAGCACGTTGCCGAAGCGCACGGCCACGAACGTCGTCTCGGCCTCGACCTGGCCGAGCGCCTCGACGACCCACTCGGCGAGCGCCTTGCTCGCGCCCATCGCGGTCTTCGGGTAGACGGCCTTGTCGGTCGAGACGAGCACGAAGCGGTCGACGCCGTGGCGCGCCGCGAGACGCGCCACCGTGCGCGTGGCGAGCGCGTTGTTGCGCAGCGCCTGCACCGGGTGCTGCTCCATCAGCGGCACGTGCTTGTAGGCCGCTGCGTGGAAGACGACCGCCGGCTGGTGCAGTGCGAAGACCGTCTCCATGCGCGCGGGGTCGCGCACGTCGGCGATCTCGGGGACGAGCTCGACCTGCGTCGTGTCGCGCAGCTCGCGGTCGATCTGGAAGAGGTTGTTCTCGGCATGGTCGGCCATCACGAGGCGGCCGACCTCCATGCGCGCGAGCTGGCGGCAGAGCTCGGAGCCGATCGAGCCGCCCGCGCCGGTCACGAGCACGACGCGGCCGCGCACGTAGGCGCCGACGGCGGCGGGGTCGAGCGCGACGGCCTCGCGGCCGAGCACGTCCTCGACCTGCACCTCGCGCAGCTGCGCGACGAGGTCGACGTCGCCGTTGACGAGGTCGTTGACGTTCGGCAGCGTCTTGACCGGGATGCCCGCGTCGCGGCACGTCGCGACGATGGCCGCGCGCTTGCGGCCGCCGGCGGCGGGCATCGCGATGTGCACCTCGTCGGGCTGCCGCGCCTTGAGGATCTCGGGCAGCTGCGCGGTCGTGCCGAGCACCTTGACGCCCTGGAAGCGGTAGCGCAGCTTCGCGCGGTCGTCGTCGATCAGGCCGATCGGCGTGTAGCCGGCGAGGCGGTTGCTCAGCATCTCGCGCAGGATCAGGTTGCCGGCGTCGCCGGCGCCGACGATCAGCACCTTCTTGCCCTGCGAGACGAACGAGCCGCGGCGGGGCCGCTCGATCAGCGAGCGCGCCGCCACGCGGGCGCCGCCGAGCAGGATCAGCGTGAAGACGAGATCGAGCAGCAGGGCGCGCTTGGCCGGCGCCCGCTGGCGTGCCGGGCGAGCGGCGAGACCCGAGCGGATGCCGTCCTTCTTCGTCTGGAAGACGCAGTGCGCCGGGTCTCCGGCCTTGATGCACGTCGGCGCGGCGAGCTGCTTGAGCTGGGCCGGCGCGGCATACGGGTGGATGATCACGCCGCGCGGGAACTTCACGATCGAGAACGCCACGAGCAGCGCGATGCTCGAGATCGCGAGCGCACGGAACAGCGCGTTGAGGTCGGGCAGCGAGAGGTAGCGCCACCACTTGTTGTAGCCGCCGGAGCCGGCCAGGCAGACGACCTTGATCGCGACCACGATCAGGATGGTCTGCTTCCAGTACGCGTCCCAGCCGGGGTTGCGGTTGATC
>DASXXY010000210.1:0-6491 GCA_036502805.1 Gaiellales bacterium
CCGTAGGCGCCGAAGCTGCGCGCGAACGCCGCGAAGTCGGGATTGACGAGGTCGGTCGCCATCACGCGGCCCGGGTAGTGGCGCTCCTGGTGCATGCGGATGGTGCCGAGCATGCCGTTGTTGACGACGATCACGAGGATCGCGAGGTCGTGGGCGACCATCGTCGCGAGCTCCTGCGCGCACATCAGGAAGCAGCCGTCGCCGGCGAACGCGATCACCGGGCGCTCGGGGTGCGCGAGCTTGCCGGCGAGCGAGGCCGGGACGCCGTAGCCCATCGCGCCCGAGAGCGGCGCGAGCTGCGAGCGGTAGCTCGAGAACTGCCAGTAGCGGTGCACCCAGACGGTGTAGTTGCCGGCCCCGTTGGCGACGATCGCGTCGGGCAGTCGCCTGCGCAGCTGCTCGATCACCGCCGCGAGATCGACGCCGTCGCCGGGCGCGGGGTCGTACGCGAACGTCCCCTCGTAGTCGCTGCGCGCAGCGCGCGCCCAGCCGGCCCAGCGCCCCGCGTCGACGGGCTCGAGCGCGCGCGCCGCGGCCGCGAACTCGGGCAGCGAGGAGACGATGCCGACGCGCGGCCGGTAGACCTTGCCGAGCTCGGCGGCGTCCTGGTGCACGTGCACGAGCGCCTGGGCGGGCTCGGGCGGCGTCAGGTACGTGTAGCTCCCGGTCTCGGTCTCCGAGAGGCGCGTGCCGATCGCGAGCAGGACGTCGGCGTCGCGCACGCGCTGGGCGAGCGGCGGGTTGACGCCCAGGCCGAGGTCGCCCGCGTAGATCGGCAGCCGGTTGTCGATCACGTCCTGGCAGCGGAACGAGGCCGCCACCGGGATGCCGCCGGCGGTCAGGAAGGCGCTCAGGTCGGCGGCCGACTCGGGCGTCCAGCCGCTGCCGCCGACGATCGCGAGCGGGCGCTCGGCCGAGGCCAGCAGCTCGCGCATCTGCTCGAGCGCGACCGGCGCCGGCGCCGCGGCGACGCGCCCGACGGGAGCCGCGTCGGCGGCGTCCGTCATGGCCGAGAGGACGTCCTCGGGCAGCGCCAGGACGACCGGGCCGGGCCGCCCCGCGACGGCGGTCGCGAACGCCCGCGCGACGATCTCGGGGATCCGCTCGGGCCGGTCGATCTCGTAGACCCACTTCGCGATGCCGCCGAACAGCTGCTCGTAGTCGATCTCCTGGAACGCCTCGCGGCCGCGGTGCGTGCGCGGCACCTGGCCGACGAGCAGCAGCATCGGCGTGGAGTCCTGCATGGCGGTGTGCACGCCGGTCGCGGCGTGCGTGGCGCCCGGTCCGCGCGTGACCATGCAGACGCCGGGCCGTCCGGTCAGCTTGCCGTGGGCGTCGGCCGCGTTGGCGGCCGCGGCCTCGTGACGGCAGGTGATCACCCGCAGCGTCGAGCGGTGCGCGTAGAGGCCGTCGAGCAGCGCGAGGTAGCTCTCCCCCGGGACGCAGAACGCGAGCTCGACGCCGTGCAGCGCGAGCTGGTCCGCGAGCAGCCGGCCGCCGCTCCTGAGCACGGGCTTCACAGCTCGACGGGCTCGTCCAGGAAGACCGTGTAGCGCTGCGACTTCGGGCGCTCGCGGTCCTCGTCGCGCACGTAGCGGATCGAGGGCGACCCCTGGAGCGCGCGCGGCAGCACCATGCAGCGCACGAACGCGCTCGGCTCGCCCGCGTGCGTGGCCGCGTAGACGGGATCGGGCCCCGTCTCGAACCACGGCTCACCCGGGCCGTACTCGTGCGTCGCACCCTGGGTCTCGATGCGGATCGAGCCGAACAGCAGCACGCGGATGCCCGGACCCTGGTGGGTGTGCAGGAACGCCTCGCCGCCGGGCGGGAAGTCGACGCGGTCGCAGCGCAGGAGGTACTCGCCCGCCGGCAGCGCGAGCTCGCGCGCCATCAGCGCGCCCGGCGCAGGCTCGTCGACCAGCTCGAAGCTGAGGTGGTGGCCCTCGGCGACGAGGTCGACGCTGAGGTGCGTCTCGTCGGCGACGAGCGCAGCGCCGCTGGAGAACGTCGCCGTGTTGGCGCGGACGTCGTAAAGCGCGCGCGTCGCCGGGGGGAGCTCGGCGACGCCGTGGAGCTCGACGACCTGCAGGTAGGTAGCCATCAGTTGAAGTACGCCCCTCCGTCGACGACCAGCGACTGGCCGGTGATGAAATCCGCATCCGGCGAGCAGAAGAACGCGACCGCGCCCACGACGTCGGACGGGTACTGGTCGCGCTGCACGAGCCGCGCCTTGAGCGAGATCTCCTGCAGCTGGTCGACCTGCACCTGGTTCGCGAGCACGCCGTCCGACATCGTGAAGCCGGGCGCGACGGTGTTGACGAGGATGCCGTCGCCGGCGACCTCCTTGGCCACCGAGCGCGTCAGCGTGATCACGGCGCCCTTGCTCGTGACGTAGTGGAGCAGGAAGGGGACGCCCTTGTAGGGCGTGCCCGAGGCGATGTTGACGATCCGGCCGTAGCCGGCCGCGCGCATCGCGGGCGCGACCGCGCGGATGCACAGGAACATGCCGAGCACGTTGACGTCGTAGACCTTGCGCCACTCGTCCACGTCGATCTGCTCGAACGGCTTCGGCACGAGCGTGCTGTAGATGCCCGCGTTGTTGACGAGCCCGTCGATGCGCCCGTAGCGCTCGAGCGCGGCCGCCGCCATGGCCGTCGTGTCGGCCTCGCTCGAGACGTCGACGCGCAGGCCGAGCCCGCCGAGCTCCTCGGCCGCGGCCTCGTGTCCCTGGAGGTCGGCGACGACGATCGTCGCGCCCTCCTCGTGCAGCCGCTGCGCGATCGCGCGGCCGATGCCCTGCGCCCCGCCCGTCACGACGACGACGCGATCGGCAAGCCTCATCGCTCGATCCCTCCCAGTGCCAGGTACTTGATCTCGAGCCAGTCCTCGATGCCGTACTTCGAGCCCTCGCGGCCGATGCCCGACTCCTTCATGCCGCCGAACGGCGCGATCTCGGTCGAGACGAAGCCGGTGTTGATGCCGACGATGCCGTAGTCGAGCCCCTCGCCGACGCGCCACACGCGGCCGACGTCGCGGCTGTAGAAGTACGCCGCGAGGCCGTAGGGCGTGTCGTTGGCGATGCGGATGCCCTCCTCCTCGTCGCCGAAGCGGCGGATGCCCGCGACGGGCCCGAACGTCTCGTCCTGCGACATCGCCATGTCGCCGGTCACGCCCGTCAGGAGCGTCGGCTCGAAGAACAGCCCGCCGCGCTCGTGCGGCGAGCCGCCGAGCAGCACCTCGGCGCCCTTGGCGCGCGCGTCCTGCACGTGCGCGACGACCTTGTCGAGCCCCTGGCGGTCGATCAGCGGGCCGACGTTCACGCCCTGCTCGGTGCCGACGCCGACGCGCAGGGCGCCGATCGCCTGCGAGTAGCGCTCCACGAACGCATCGTGGATGCCGTCCTGCACGAGCAGGCGGTTGGCGGCGATGCAGACCTGGCCGGCGTTGCGGAACTTGCAGAGGATCGCGCCCGCGACGGCCTTGTCGAGATCGGCATCGTCGAAGACGATGAACGGCGCGTTGCCGCCGAGCTCGAGCGACAGCTTCATGACCTGGCCCGCGCACTGCGCCATCAGCAGCTTGCCGACCGCCGTCGAGCCCGTGAACGCGAGCTTGCGCACGAGCGGGTTGCCCGTGAGCTCCCCGCCGATCGCCGGCGCGTCCTCGGCATCGCCGGTGACGACCTGGAAGACGCCCGCCGGGATGCCCGCGCGGTCGGCGAGCTCGGCCAGGGCGAGCGCCGAGAGCGGCGTCTGCTCGGCCGGCTTGCAGACGATCGTGTTGCCCGCGGCGAGCGCGGGCGCGACCTTGCGCGTGATCATCGCCGACGGGAAGTTCCACGGCGTGATGCCGCAGCAGACGCCCACGGGCTGCTTGAGCACGACGATGCGCGTGTCGGTCGACTGCGACGGGATCGTGTCGCCGTAGACGCGCTTGCCCTCCTCGCCCATCCACTCCAGGAAGGCGGCGGCGTAGGCGATCTCGGCGTCCGCCTCGGCGAGCGGCTTGCCCTGCTCGCGGGTCATGATCATCGCGAGGTCGCGGCGGTGGCGCAGCATGAGGTCGGAGAAGCCGCGCAGGTACGCCGCGCGCTCGCGCGCGGGGCGGGCGCGCCAGGCGGGCAGGGCGGCGTGCGCGCCCGCGATCGCGCGGCGCGTCTCGGAGGCGCCCATGCGCGGCACCTCCGCGAGCACCTCGCCGCTCGCGGGGTCGTGCACGGGGAACGTCGCGCCGGAGTCGGCCGCGGCCCAGGCGCCGTCGATGTAGCCGCGGTCGCGCAGCAGCTCGGAGTCGTCGATCAGCAGCATGCGGGGATTCTCGCAGGCCTCCGGCGGCGATGGCCCCCGCGCCGCTTTGACGCGCGGCCGCGCTGCCCGTAGCCTCCGGCCATCGGCGCTCCGAAGCTCATGACGGCGGTGCTCGCATGGGCGCGGCGGCGGACGACGGCGCGGAGCGTCGCGCTCGTGGTCGCGCTCGTGGCCGCCTCGCTGACGCTCGCCGCCTGCGGCGGGGGCAGCGCCAAGCAGCCGGCGAGCGAGACCTACGCGCAGCGCCTGGCGGACTCCTGCACGTCGCTGCGCACGCAGATCGAGGCGCTCGGCAAGCCGAGCGACACGCCGATCGCGAAGGTCTATCCCGGCACGGTGCGGATCGGCAAGGCCTTCGTGCGCAAGATCTCGCAGCTCACGCCGCCGGCCGCCGGCAAGGCGAACGCGACGGCGATGGTGCGCGAGTACGGCTACTACTTCGAGGGCCTCCGCCTCGCCTATGCGCTGCTCACGAAGCGGCACAGCCAGCAGGGCTTCTTGCAGACGGCGGGAGCGGCCGACGCGAACCTCCACCTCGCGCTCGGCTACGCGCGCAAGCTCGGGGCGAGCGCGTGCAGCCGCCAGCCGTTCGAGTGAGGAGGTTCAGGCGTCGGTCGTGGCGAGCGGCTCGACGCCGAGGAAGCGCCGCTGCGCCTCGGGGTCGCTCGCGAGCGCCTCGGCCGTCGTCTCGGTGAAGATCCGGCCGGCGACCATCACGAGCTGCCGCTTCGCGAGCGCGGTCGCGACGGACAGGTTCTGCTCGATCAGGATGATCGCGAGCCCGGCCTCCTCGAGCGAGCGGAAGACGCCGATCAGGTTCTCGACGATCGCCGGCGCGAGCCCCTCGGAGGGCTCGTCCATGATCAGCAGCAGCGGGTTCGTGAGCAGCGCCCGGCCGATCGCGAGCATCTGCTGCTCGCCGCCCGAGAGCTGGGCGCCGCCGTTCTTGCGGCGCTCGGCGAGCCGCGGGAAGAGCTCGTAGACCGCGTCCGGCGTCCAGTTGCGCCCGTCGCCGCCGAGCGGGCGGCCGGCGCGGATCATGCGCAGGTGCTCGTCGACGCTGAGCGAGGGGAAGAGCCGCCGGCCCTGCGGGACGTAGCCGATCCCGGTGCCCGCCACGACGTGCGAGGGCTTGCCGATCAGCTCCTGCCCCTGGAACCGCACCGACCCGGTCGCGTGCGGCGGCGCGATGCTCATGATCGCGTTGCAGAGCGTCGTCTTGCCCATGCCGTTGCGGCCGATGATCGCGACCGACTCCTTGCCCATCTCGAACGAGACGTCCTCGAGCGCGCGCGCACGGCCGTAGTGGGCGTTCAGCCCGCTGACGGCGAAGAGCGGGGCCTCGGGCGTCGTCATGCGGTCGTCGCGTACGAGGTGCCGAGGTAGAGGTCGCGCACGAGCTGGCTCGAGCGGATCTCGTCGGGCGTGCCCTCGATCATCTTGCGGCCGTCGTGCATCATCGTGACGCTCTCGGCGACGCGCAGGGCGACGTCCATGTCGTGCTCGATGATGATCAGCGTGATCGAGTGGTCGAGCGCGAGCAGCAGGTCCGTGAGCGCGATGCGCTCGCCGCGCGAGAGGCCGGAGGCGGGCTCGTCGAGCATCATCAGCTTCGGCTCGCCGGCCTGGGCCATGCCGACCTCGAGCTGGCGCTGCTCGCCGTGCGAGAGCGAGCCGACGAGCGTGCCGGCCTTGCCGCCGAGGCCGACGGATCCCGCGAGCACGCGGGCGCGCTCGTACATCTCGCCGTCGCGGGCGCGCGAGCGCACCGGGCGGAGGTGCCCCGGGCGCACGCCGAGCACGGCGAGGTAGAGGTTGTCCTCGACGCTGAGGCCGAGGAACAGCCGCGATTTCTGGTACGTGCGCGACATCCCGAGCTTCGCCCGGTAGGGCGCCGGGAGGCCGGAGACGTCGTCGCCGCCGAACTCGATCGTGCCGGAGCTCGCCTCGACGTCGCCGGAGATGACGTTGAACAGCGTCGTCTTCCCCGCGCCGTTCGGCCCGAGGATGACGCGGCGCTCGCCGTGCGCGACATCGAGATCGATGTCGCGCACGGCATGCAGGCCGCCGTAGCGCCGCCCGACCCCGCGCAAGCGGAGGATCGGGTCGGCGCTACCGGTGACGTCCTGGTCGGTCAGCGTGCTGCCTTGCTGATCAGGCCACGACCTTCGGGTGGGTCTCCTT
>DASXXY010000211.1:0-6069 GCA_036502805.1 Gaiellales bacterium
GCCCGAGAGCCGGTGCTCGCCGTCCGTCAGCTCGAAGCGACCCTGCTGCAGCGCGAGCAGGGAGAGGTCGCCCGGCGCGCCGGGCGCGAGCGTGCCGAGGCCGGACGGCGCGAGGTGGGCGAGGTGGGCGCCGACGCGCGAGGTCGCCGCGGCGATCACGTCGGCGAGCGGGAGGCCGAGGTGCAGGAGCTTCGAGAGCGTGCGCGGCAGGTCGTGTACCGGACCCGCGTGGTTGTGGGCGTGGATGTCGCTCGAGATCGTGTCGGGCGGGAAGTCCTGGGCGAGCGCGGCGCGCGCGACGCGCCACGTGAACGAGCCGACGCCGTGGCCGACGTCGAACAGCACGCCGCGCTCGCGCGCCGCGAACGCCTCGGGCCAGACGCGGCCCTCGTCGTCCAGCAGGCCGCCCTCGTTGCCGTGGTAGCAGTGCGTCACGACGTCGTTCGGGCGCAGCCGCGCGAGCAACTCGGGCAGCGGCATGCGCATGTCGATCACGTGCACCATGAGCGGCAGGCCGAGCGCGTCGGCGGCCGCGAGCGCGAGCGTCAGCGCCGGCCGCGGGTCGTCGCCGACCATCTGGTGGCCGGCGCGCAGCTTGACGCCGGCGATCACGTCGCGGTTCGCCTCGGCGACGCGCACGCACTGCTCGACCGACGCCCAGCGCAGGTCCTCGAGCTCGCCGACGAGCACTGAGATCATGCCCTCGACGGCGATGTGGAGGTAGGCGTAGATGCGCGTCTGCGCCTGCTCGATGACCATCCGGCGCAGCCCGGGAAACGTCTGCGCGCCCGCCGAGCCCACGTCGACGCCCGTCGTCGTGCCGCGCCGCAGCAGGTAGCGGTCGGCGTCGATGCCGTAGTGCGAGACGCCCTCGTAGACGTGCACGTGGAGGTCGATCAGGCCCGGGACGACGAGCAGCCCTGCGGCGTCGACGCGCTCGTGGCCCGCGAGGTCGTCGCCGACCGCGGCGATGCGGCCGTCGTCGATCGCGACGTCCGCGAGGCGATCGGTGCCCGTCGCCGGGCACAGCACGCGGCCGCCCGAGACGACGAGGTCGTGCGTCAAGGGATCAGGCCCTCGTCCTGCAGGCGCTCCAGCGAGCGCGTGAACGCCGCCGCCGTGAGCTCGACCTCGGCCGCGCCGTGGGCGATCGAGAGCAGGCCGCAGCCGTGGAAGAGGTGCACCCCCTCGAGCAGCATCGCGCACTGCAGCGCGCTCGCGAGCGGGCCGTGGACGCCCTGCTTGAGCGTGACCGGGTCGTCCGTGCGCTCGCCGAAGATGAGGCAGAACGTCGATGCCTGCCCGTACGCGTAGCCGGGCGTGGAGCGGGCCTCGAACGCTGCGCAGAGCGCCTCGCGCAGCTCCGCGGCGGTCGCGTTCGCGCGCTCGAGCGCGCTGCCGTCGGCCAGCAGGTCGAGCGTCGCGCAGCCCGCGACGGCTGCGAGCGGATGCGCGTTGTGCGTGCCGGGATGCTCGACCTTCGCGCGGGCGGGGTGGAACGCGAGCACGTCCATGACCTCCGCGCGGCCGGCCACGGCGCCGCCCGGCAGCCCGCCGGCGACGACCTTCGCGAGCGCCGTCAGGTCGGGCGTGACGCCGATCACCTGCTGCGCGCCGCCCGGCGACCAGCGGAAGCCCGTCACGACCTCGTCGAAGACGACGAGCGCGTCGGCGGCACGCGCCGCGGCCGCGATGCGGGCGACGTGGGCGGGCGCGAGCGGCACGGCGCCCCAGGCGGCCCCGGTCGGCTCGAGGATCACGCAGGCGACGTCGCCGCGGGCGAACTCGGCCTCGAGCGCGCCCTCCCTGAACGGGTCGACGACCGTGAGGTCGGGGTTCGGTGGCGAGCCCTTGGGCGGCTCGCGATCGAGGGGCAGCGAGACGCCCGGGCTCGCGTCGTCGTGCCAGCCGTGGAAGTGCCCGGCCAGCTTGAGCACGCGCGTGCGCGCCGTGTGGCCGCGCGCGACGCGGAGCGCCAGCAGCGTCGCCTCCGTGCCGCTCGACGTGAAGCGCACGCGCTCGGCGCTCGGTACGAGCTCCACGATGCGCTCGGCCCACTCGGCCTCCTGCGGCGTGCCGGCGCCGACGTGCTGCCCGAGCCCGGCCTGCGCGCGCAGCGCTGCGACGACCGCCGGGTGCGAGTGGCCGGCGACGAGCGCACCGTGGCCCGTGACGTAGTCGAGCACGCGGTGCCCGTCGAGATCCCACTTGTAGGCGCCCTCGGCGCGCGTGACGCAGAGCGGGAATGGATCCTGCCGGCGCACGTCGTGCGTGAGGCCGCTCGGGAAGAGCCGCAGCGCGCGCTCGTGCGCGGCCTGCGAGCGCGGATTGGCGCGCGCGTACTCGGCCAGGGTCGAGAGGGCGGTGCTCACGCGTCGAACGCTACCGCCCGCCCTGCGCACATGTAGCGTCCCTGCCATGGATCTCGATCTCGTTGGCCGCCGCGCGGCCCTCATGGCCTCCAGTGACGGCCTCGGCAAGGCGATCGCCTGCGCGCTCGCGCGCGAGGGCGTGCACGTGATGATGAGCGGGCGCGACGCCGACAAGCTCGCGGGCGCGGTCGAGCAGGCGAAGGCCGCGGCCGGGCACGGCGCGAAGGTCGCCGGCGTGAGCGTCGACCTCGCCACGCCCGACGGTCCCGCGAAGGTCGTCGAGAGCGCCGTGGAGGCCTACGGCGGCCTCGACATCCTGCTCACGAACGCCGGCGGGCCGCCAGCGGGGCCGCTGCTCGGCTTCGACGACGCGGCCTGGGAGACGGCCTTCCAGGGCGTGCTGCTGTCCGTCGCGCGCGGCGCGCGCGCCGCGCTGCCGCACCTCGAGGCCTCGGAGCAGGGCCGCATCGTCTCGATCGCCTCGTCCTCGATCAAGGCGACCCTGTCCGGGCTCGGCTTCTCCAACGTCTTCCGCCCGGGCATCCACGGCCTCGTCAAGACGCTCGCCGAGGAGCTCGGCCCGAAGGGCATCACGGTCAACCTGATCGCGCCCGGCAAGATCGACACGGCGCGCGTGCGCTGGCTCGACGACACGCGCGCCGAGCGCACCGGCTCGACCGGCGCCGACGTGCGCGCGGCGTCCGTCAAGGACATCCCGCTCGGCCGCTACGGCGAGCCGGGCGAGCTCGCGGAGGTCGCCGTCTTCCTCTGCTCCAAGGCGGCCCGCTACGTCTCCGGCACCGCGACGCTCGTCGACGGCGGTTCGATCCGCGCGCTGTGAGCAGTAGCACCACTCCACGGTAGTGCGGCGCCCGCTCGTCCTGCTCCTCTCGGGTGAGCTGCTGACGACGTCGTCAGCGCTCGCCGTGCAGACGGCGCTCGGCTGGGAGGGCTTCGAGCGCAGCGGCGATCCGCTCGTGCTGGGGCTGATCGGGCTCGCCGAGTTCGTGCCCGCGCTGCTCTTCGCGCTGCCCGCCGGCCACGCCGCCGACCACCGCGACCGGCGCTGGGTGACGGCGTTCGGCCTGCTCGTGATCGCACTGGCGACGGCGGGCATCGGCCTCGACACGGCCTCGGGCGACGGGCGGGTGTGGCCGCTCTACGCGCTCGCGCTGTTCATCGGCATCGGCCAGTCCTACGCCTCACCGGCGTACGTGCCGATGCTCGCGGCGGCCGTGTCCACCGAGGAGCTGCCGCGCGTGATGGCGATGAACGCCTCCGTGTGGCAGTTCGGGACGATCGGGGGCCCCACGGCCGCCGGCCTCCTGCACCTCGCGGGCGCACCAGCGCCGTTCATCGTCGCGGCCGTCACGGCGAGCCTCGGTGCCCTCTTCGTGCTGGCCGCGCCGAGGGCCATCGGCCGTGCCCACCTGCAGGGCGAGCGCCACTCGCCGACGCTCGCCGACGCGCTCGAGGGCGTGCGCTTCATCCTGCGCACGCCGGCCATGCTCGGCGCGATGTCGCTCGACCTCGTGGCCGTGCTGCTCGGCGGCGCGACGGCGCTGCTGCCGGTCTTCTCGCAGGAGGTGCTGCACGTCGGCGCGCTCGGCAACGGCATCCTGCGCGCGGCGCCCGGCCTGGGCGCGGTCGTCGTGGCGCTGACGCTGACCGCGCGCCCGCTCAACCGCCGCATCGGCCCGACGCTGTTCTCGGCCGTCGCGGCGTTCGGCGCGTTCACGCTCGTGTTCGCGCTCTCGCGCGTCTACGTGCTCTCGCTGCTCGCGCTCGCGGGCCTCGCCGCCGCGGACATGCTGAGCGTGTTCATCCGCTCGACGCTCGGCCCGCTGCTCACGCCGCCCGAGCTGCGCGGCAGGGTGGGGGCCGTCGAGCGCGTCTTCATCGGGGGCTCGAACGAGCTCGGCGCGTTCGAGTCGGGCACCGTCGCGGCCCTCGTCGGCGCCGTACCGGCCGTCGCCATCGGCGGCATCCTCGCGATCGGCGCCGCAGCCTTCTGGGCCTGGCGCTTCCCCCAGCTGCGCGGCATCGACCGCTTCGAGGACGCCGTCGAGCTCTCGCAGGCGGTCGAGCTCGCACACAAGCGCGGAGCCTGAGCGCAGAACACCCGCGCGCCCCGGGCGAGGGCCCGGAGCACGCGGGTTGGAGTCGCCTGCGGAGGCGGCGTCAGCGCGCCGCGGATGCGACCGCGGGAGCGGCGGCAGCCTGGCGCTCGCGCGCCGGGCGCATCAGCGCGACCACCACGGCGATCGCGAGCGCGAGGAAGATCGCCGAGCCGGTCAGCGCCGTCGCCACCGCGTGGGCCAGCTCGTGACGCTGCTCGAGCTGCACCGAGGCGCCGGCGTGCGAGGCGCTGCGGCTCGCGGCCGCGAAGACGGTGATCAGGATGCCGAGCCCGAGCGAGGCGCCGAGCTGCTGCGCGACGTTGAGCAGGCCCGAGGCCGCGCCGGCGTCGGCCGGCGCCACGCCGGCGATGCCGGCGGAGGTGAGCGGCGCGAACGCGATGCCGATGCCCGTGCCGACGAGCGCGAGCGGGATCGCGACGTGCGGGAAGTACGCCGTGCCGGCCGTGATGCGCGTGAGCCAGCCGATGCCGGCGACCGCCAGGGTGAGCCCTGCGAGCAGCACCGTCGTGTTGCCGAAGCGCGCGATCAGGCGCGGGACGATGCGGCCCATCGTGAACATCACGGCCGTCATGGGCAGGAACGCGAGGCCGGCCTGGAGCGGGCTGAAGCCGCTCACGCCCTGCAGGAACTGCGTCAGGAAGAAGAACGTCGAGAACATGCCGCCGACGACGAGCAGGCGCGCGATGTAGGCGCCGAGGCGCCGGCGGTCGGCGAACAGGTGCAGCGGCGTGATCGGCTGCTCGGCACGCCGCTCCGTGCGCACGAAGCCCGCGAGCAGGAGCACGCCCGCGGCGAACGAGGCGACGGTCCAGCGCTCGCCCCAGCCGTCCGAGGCCGCGCGCACGAAGCCGTAGACGACCGAGCTCATGCCGAGCGTCGAGGTCACGGCGCCCATGACGTCGAAGTGGCCCGTGCGCTTCGGCGTCTCGGGCAGGAAGCGCGGCGCGAGCAGGATCACGGCGAGGCCGACCGGGACGTTGATGAAGAGGCCCCAGCGCCACGAGATCCAGTCCGTGAGCATGCCGCCGAGCACGAGGCCGACGCTGCCGCCGCCACCGGCGACGGCGCTGTAATAGGCGATCGCACGCGTGCGCTCCTGGCCTTCGCGGAACGTGGTGGTGAGCAGCGCGAGCGTGGAGGGGGCGGCGATGGCGGCGCCGACGCCCTGCACCGCGCGGGCGCCGAGCAGCCATGCCGCCGAAGGCGCGAGGCCGCCGGCCAGCGACGCGGCGGTGAAGAGCGCGATGCCGGCGATCAGCATGCGGCGGCGGCCGAGGATGTCACCGGCGCGCGCGCCCAGCAGCAGCAGGCCGCCGAACGTCAGGGTGTAGGCGCTCTGCACCCACGAGAGGCCGGTGGGGGAGAAGTGCAGCGAGCTCTGGAACTTGGGCAGCGCGGCGATGATCACCGAGATGTCGAGCACGATCATGAGGTACGTGGCGAGGATGATCGCGAGCACCGCTGCGGTGTTCGGAGTCCTCTCGAGCTTGGGCCGGACGATGGAGCGTGCGGGTGTCTTGACGAGCGTAGAACTCACGAGAGACGAGCCACCTTTG
>DASXXY010000212.1:0-4586 GCA_036502805.1 Gaiellales bacterium
CTCAACAATAGGTTGCTCGGCCGCCGACGCGCGGAACGCGGCGTCCGGCAGGCGCGCGCGGCCCGCCGACCGGGGAGGGCGACCTGACCGGGCGTCGCGGTTCAGCGCGCCGCGCTTCGCGGAGACTGGCGGAACCCGCCGAGCGAAGGCATACTCAGAGTCATGTCTATCAATCCAGTAGACACGGAAGACAACTACCCCACCGTTGCCATCGTCGGCGGCGGCGCGAGCGGCACGCTGCTCGCGTCCCATCTCCTGCGCGCCGGCGGCGCGCGCGTCGTCCTGATCGAGCGCGACGAGCGCATCGGCCGCGGCGTCGCCTACGGCACCACGTTCGCCGGTCATCTGATGAACGTGCCGGCCGCGAGCCTGACCGCGCTGCCAGGCGATCCCGGGCATCTCCTGCGCTACGCCCGGGCCCGGCACGACGCCGGCACGCAGCCCACCACCTTCATCCCCCGGCGCGTCTACGGCGCATACCTGGAGCACGTCCTGCGCGAGAGCGAGCGGCTCGCCGGGCCCGGTGCCTCGCTCGTGCGCTGGCGCGGCGAGGTGACCGGCATCGCCGCCGGCCCCCGCACCCGCCGGTGGCTGATGACGTTCGCCGACGGCTCGCGGGCGCACGCCGACCGCGTCGTGCTCGCGCTCGGCAACCTGCCGCCGCGCGACCCGGCGCTCGCGTCGGGCAGCTGGCCCGCCGATCCGGCGCGCTACATCCGCGACCCCTGGCGCGCCGGCGCCCTGGCAGCGCGCGCGCCCGGCACGGTGCTGCTCGTCGGCACCGGGCTCACGATGGTCGATGTCGCGCTCGAGCTGCAGGCCCAGGCGCCCGGCCAGCGCATCGTCGCGCTCTCGCGCGGCGGGCTCTTCCCCCACACCCACCGCGCCGGCGGCGCGGCGCCGAGCCAGGGCGTGCCGATCCCCGAGCCGACGGCGAGCCTGACCGCGCTGCTGCGCTTCGTGCGCAGCGCCGCGGTCGTCGCGGAGGTCGCAGGCGGCGACTGGCGCGATGCCGTGAACGCACTGCGACCCGTGACCTCGGACCTGTGGGCGGCGCTACCCGCGAGCGAACAGCGGCGCTTCGTCGAGCGCCTCGCGCGCTACTGGGAGATCCACCGGCATCGTCTCGCACCGGATGTGTCCGTGGCGATCGAGGAGCTGCGCGGAAGCGGCGCGCTGACGTTCGCGAGCGGGCGCGTCGAGGCCGTGGCGGAGACAGGCGGCGGCATCGAGGTGACGCTGCGGGCACGCGGCAGCGGCGAGCCCCGCACGCTGAGCGTCGGGACGGTCGTCAACTGCACGGGCTCGACCGGCAGCGTGCGCGGCGGCGGCTCGCGCCTGCTCGAGGCGCTCTGCGAATCGGGCATCGCCCGTCCCCACCCCCTCGCGCTCGGCCTCGACACGTGCGCCGGCGGCGCGCTGCTCGATGCGTCCGGCCGCGAGCACGACACGCTCTTCGCGATGGGCGCGCTGCGCCGCGGCGAGCTCTGGGAGACGACCGCGATCCCGGAGCTCCGCGCGCAGGCCCTGGCGCTCGCGGCGCGGCTCTCGCAGCGGCGCGTCCTCAGCGCCGTGGGGTAAGGCGGCGGGTCCGGGCCTGCTCGGAGCCTCCGACGACGCCCATCACAGCGTGACCCACGCGGCGTTCCTGTTGCTCGACCTCACGCACGCCTCGATGAACGCGACGCCCTTGACGCCGTCGTCGATCGTCGGGAAGAGCACGTCGGCGCCTGGCGCCTCGCCATCGCGCGCGGCGATGATCGCCTTGGCCGCCTCGCTGTAGATGTTCGCAAAGCCCTCGAGGTAGCCCTCGGGATGGCCGGCCGGGATGCGCGTGACGCGCGCCGCCGCGGCGCCGGAGCCGGCGCCCCCGCGCGTGATCAGGCGCTTGGGCTCGCCGAAGGGCGTGAACCAGAGGCGGTTCGGATCCTCCTGCGTCCACTCCAGGCCGCCCTTCGTGCCGTGCACGCGCAGCGTCAGCGAGTTCTCGTTGCCGGGCGCCACCTGCGAGGCCCACAGGAGCCCCCGCGCGCCGCCCTGCCAGCGCAGCATGACGTGCACGTTGTCGTCGAGCGCACGTCCGGCCACGAAGCTCGTGAGGTCGGCGGCGATCGCCTCCGCCTCGAGGCCCGAGACGAAGCAGGCGAGGTTGTAGGCGTGCGTGCCGATGTCGCCGACCGCGCCGCCGGCGCCCGACCGCGCGGGATCCGTGCGCCACGCCGCCTGCTTCTGGCCGCTCGACTCGATGTCGGTCGTGAGCCAGTCCTGGAGGTACTCGGCGTGGATCAGGCGCAGCTCGCCGAGCTCGCCCGCCGCGACCATCTCGCGCGCCTGGCGGACCATCGGGTAGCCGGTGTAGTTGTGCGTCAGCGCGAACACCGCCCCCGATCTCCGCGCGAGCTCCGCGAGCTTCTTCGCATCCTTGAGCGTGGCCGTCAGCGGCTTGTCGCAGATGACGTGGATGCCGCGCTGCAGGAACGCCTTCGCGACGGGGTAGTGCATGTGGTTCGGCGTCACGATCGCGACGGCCTCGATGCCGTTCGCGAGCCGTGCCTCGCATCGCGCCATCTCCTCGAACGTGCCGTAGGAGCGGTCCTCGCGCAGCCCGAGCTCGGCGCCCGAGGCCTTCGCGCGCCCGGGCTCCGACGAGAGCGCGCCCGCGACCAGCTCGTAGTGGTCGTCGAGGCGCGACGCGATGCGGTGCACGGCGCCGATGAACGCGCCCTGGCCGCCGCCGACCATGCCGAGGCGGATGCGGCCGCTGAGGCGCTCGCTGCGTCCCTTGATCGACATCCGCTACAGCCCCAGTGCCAGCTTGTTGGCCTTGACGTCCGGGGCGCCGCCCGCGAAGTCGTCGAACGCGTGCTCGGTGACGCGGATGATGTGGCTCCGGATGAAGGGCGCGCCCTCGGCCGCACCCTGCTCGGGGTGCTTGAGCGCGCACTCCCACTCGAGCACGGGCCAGCGGTCGTAGTCGTACTGCGCGAGCTTCGAGAAGATCGCCGAGAAGTCGACCTGCCCGTCGCCCAGCGAGCGGAAGCGCCCGGCCCGCTGCACCCAGCTCTGGAAGCCCGAGTAGACGCCCTGACGGCCGCTCGGGTTGAACTCCGCGTCCTTGACGTGGAACGCGTAGATGCGCTCGTGGTAGATGTCGATGAAGTCGACGTAGTCGAGCTGCTGCAGCACGAAGTGCGAGGGGTCGTAGTTGATGCCGCAGCGCGGGTGCCCGTCGACGCGCTCGAGCAGCATCTCGAACGTCGTGCCGTCCATCAGGTCCTCGCCGGGGTGCAGCTCGAAGCCGACGTCCACGCCGGCCTCGTCGTAGGCGTCGAAGATCGGCCTCCAGCGCGTGGCGAGCTCGTCGAACGCCGCCTCGATGAGCCCCGGCGAACGCGGCGGCCACGGGTACAGATAGGGCCACGCGAGCGCGCCCGAGAACGTCACGCTGGCGTCCAGCCCGAGGTTGCGCGAGGCCTTCGCGGCCATCAGCACCTGCTTCACGGCCCAGCGCTGGCGGGCCTTCGGGCTGCCGTGCACGGCCGCGGGGGCGAACGCGTCGAAGCCGGCGTCGTAGGCCGGGTGCACCGCCACGAGCTGCCCCTGCAGGTGCGTCGAGAGCTCGGTGATCGCGACGCCCGCCTCGCGGCAGACGCCCGCGATCTCGTCGCAATAGCCCTTCGACTTCGACGCTTTCTCGAGGTCGAAGAGGCGCGCGTCCCAGGTCGGGATCTGGACGCCCTCGTAGCCGAGCTCGGCCGCCCATGTGGCGATGCCCGCGAGCGTGTTGAACGGGGCCTCGTCACCCGCGAACTGGGCCAGGAAGATCGCCGGTCCCTGCATCGTCTTCATCGTCGTCCTCCGTCGGCCGCCGGCTCCGCAGGACGCGAAGCGCGCTCACGCCAGCGGATCAAAGCAGAGCCGACGGACTGGCGGAGCCTCAGATCGCCACGGGCTCGCGGGCGAGTGCGGCGAGCACGTCGGCAACGCCGCCGTCGAGCCGCAGGACGGGCCGCGACAGGCGTGCGCGCAGGACGCTGGCGGCGATCGCGGCGCGCGCGCCCGAGGCGCACGCGACGACGAGCGGCGGCCCGCCGGCCGCCTGCCAGTCCGCGAGCTCCCAGAGCGAGCGGCGCTCGCCGCCGGGCAGCGCCATGCGCTCGTGCTCGTCGGCATCGCGCACGTCGAGCACCTCGATCTCGCCGGCCGTAAGCCCACGCGCCAGGGCGACCGGGTCGATCGTCTCCCCCACGCGCACCTCGAGGCCGGCGTTGCGCCACGCCTCGGGTACGCCGACGGCGACCCCTCGCACGCCGAAGAGCCCGACGGCCGCGAGCTGCCAGTACGCGCGGCGTGCGTCCCCGGCGCTCTCGCCGACCACGGCGAGCGGGCGCCCGGCGTCGAGCAGCCAGCCGGCACGCGTGCCGAACGAGCCGCCGGCGAGCGGCAGGTTGACGGCCCCGGCGAGGTGGCCTGCGTCGAACGCGTCGGCCTGCCGGACGTCGACGACGGTGCCGCCGGCCGCGAGCAGCCGGGCCAGCTGCGCCGCCCCGAGCAGCGGCGGCTCGGCGAGCGCCGGCAGCGCCGCG
>DASXXY010000213.1:0-2467 GCA_036502805.1 Gaiellales bacterium
GTTCACGAACAGCCGCGTCACGGGCTCGCTGCTCTCGGCAGCATCGCCGTTCCCGTTGCCGTTGCGCGCCGGGCGGTCGCCGTTCTGCGCGGGGCGGTCGCCACCGCTGACCGGCGTCTCGCCCGCCGGCACGTGCTCGGACGGCACGCTCTCGGTGACGCGGCCGGGCAGCGCGATCTCGACCGGCGCCGCTGCGGCCTCGGCGGTGACGGCGGCCACGGTCTCGGGCGGGAGCACCTTGAGCTCCTCGCCGGCGATGACCTGCTCGGCCGTGAAGTGGCGCACCTTGGCGCCGGTGACGCGCTCGATCTCGGCCACGCCCTTGCGATCGCGATTCGTCATGAACGTGTACGCGAGGCCGCTGCGACCGACGCGGCCGGTGCGGCCGATGCGGTGCGTGTACTCCTCCGGATCGTCCGGCACGTCGTAGGAGAAGACGTGCGAGACGTGCGAGATGTCGAGGCCGCGGGCGGCCACGTTCGTGGCCACCAGCAGCTTCGCGCGGCCGCTGCGGAAGCGCAGCATCACGCCGTCGCGGCGGCCCTGGGGCATGTCGCCGTGCAGCGGCACGGCGTCGAAGCCGCGCGCGCCGAGCTGGGCGACGAGCTCGTCGACCGTCATCTTGCGGCGGCGGAACACGATCGAGGCGGCGGGGCGGTCGCGCTCGAGGATCGCGCACAGCACATCCAGCTTGCGGTTGGGCTCGACCTCGACGATGACCTGATCGATCGTCTCGACCGTCAGGGTCGCGGACTCCACCTTCACGTGCACGGGCTCGTACAGGTAGCGGTCGGCGAGCTTGCGGATGGGCGCCGGCATGGTGGCCGAGAAGAGCAGCGTCTGGCGACCCGACGGCGTCTTCTTGAGGATCCACTCGACGTCCTCCATGAAGCCCAGCGAGAGCATCTCGTCGGCCTCGTCGAGCACGACGTAGCGGCAATCCGAGAGCTGCAGCCAGCCGCGGCGGATCAGGTCCATCACGCGGCCCGGCGTGCCGACCACGATCTGCGGGCCCTGGCGCAGCTGCACCGTCTGCTCGGGGATCGGCTGGCCGCCGAAGACGGCGACCGTCTTGATGCCCTTGTGCTCCGAGAACGTGCGCAGCGCCTGCGCGACCTGGATGCACAGCTCGCGGGTCGGCGTGAGCACGAGCATCTGGATGTCGGGCGAGTCGACGTCGATCTGCTCGACGGCCGGGAGGCCGAAGGCGGCGGTCTTGCCGCTGCCCGTCTGCGCCTGGCCGATGATGTCGCGGCCGCGCATGATCACCGGGATCGTCTCGACCTGGATCGGGGTGGGCTCGTGGTACTCGAGCGCCGCGATGGCGTCGAGCGCGCCCTGGGAAAGGCCGAGTTCGGCGAATCCGGTCACTGTCTTCCTCCGTGGTTCAGCGTATCGCCACGGCGGGCGGCCGGATGGCCGGGGAGCGCCGTAGCTCCTCTCGGGGCCTGCACCGCGGAGCGCGGCGCACATTCCCCTAGGGCAAAGGGTAGCACTCCGCCCCAGCTACCCTGGTGGCCGTGGCAACCCTGCACGTCACCGGCCTCAAGAAGAGCTTCGGCGCCAACGTCATCTACGACGGCGTCTCGTTCCGCCTGCCGCCGGGCGAGCGCCTGGCGCTGATCGGCCGCAACGGCGCGGGCAAGACGACGCTCCTGCGCACGATCGTCGGCGAGATCGACCCGGACTCCGGCGACGTCGGCAAGCCCAAGGGCTACCGCATCGCGCTGCACGACCAGCGGCCGCCGACGGCCGGCGCGCACACGCTCGGCTCGTACGTCGGCGAGGGCCTCGCCGACGTCCATGCCGCCGAGGATCGCCTGCGCGAGCTCGAGCGGCGCATGGCCGAGGGCGATCACAGCGACGACGTCATGCGCTCCTACGCGCATGCGCAGTCCGAGCTCGAGTCGGTCGGCGGCTACGCCTGGCGCGCGCGCTTCGAGGAGATCCTGCGCGGGCTGAGCTTCAAGCTCGAGGATGCCGACCGGCCGCTCGGCTCGTTCTCGGGCGGCGAGCTGACGCGTGCGTCGCTCGCGCGCGTGCTCGCCGCGCAGCCCGACCTGCTGCTGCTCGACGAGCCGACGAACCACCTCGACCTGCGCGCGCTCGAGTGGCTCGAGGATCAGCTCACGGCGCTCGACTGCTCGATCCTGCTCGTCTCGCACGACCGCTGGTTCCTCGAGCGCGTCGCGACCGGCATCCTCGAGCTCGAGTTCGGCCGCAGCAAGCACTACGCGATGGGCTACAGCTCCTACCGCCGCGAGAAGGCGCTGGCGCTCGCGAACCAGGCCGACGCGTTCGAGCGCCAGCAGGCCGAGATTGAGCGCCTGCAGCGCTTCGTCGACAAGTTCCGCGCCGGCACGCGCTCGCGCCAGGCGCAGTCCAAGGTCAAGGCGATCCAGCGGATGCCGCGCGTCGAGGCGCCGCGGCGCAACCGTGCCCTCGCATTCGGCTTCTCACGCGTCGA
>DASXXY010000214.1:0-2153 GCA_036502805.1 Gaiellales bacterium
CGCGCTCACGAAGACGATCTCGCCGGCTCCGGCGCGGAGGCGGGCGCCGGCGCTCGCGGGCGTGGTCGCCGCCGCCGCGGCGACGAGGGCGAGCGCGATCCCGAGCAACGACGGCCGGCGGGCGCTCATCGGGCTACGGCAGCGTGACGAGGCGCATCGTGACGATCCAGACCTTCTTCGACGGCGGGCACCCCTGGCCGCTGCCGCAAGCATCCGTCGAGAGCGCCGCGATGCGCTTGATCGTCGCGAGCGACGGCTTGTCGGTGGCGTGGCCGAGCAGGCCGTAGTCGGGCGGCAGCTGCGTCCCGTCGCTGCCGGAGATGACGAAGAACTGCGAGCCGGCCGCGCCCGAGGGCTCGTTCTCGGTCTTGGCCATCGCGACGTCGCCGACCTTGTAGCGGTACGACGACGGGAGCCCGCCGACGACCTCGTAGCCGGGCCCGCCCGTGCCGTCGCCCTTCGGATCGCCGCCCTGGAGCACGAACGACCCGATCACGCGATGGAACGTCAGGCCGTCGTAGAAGTGCTTCGTCGACAGGAACGCGATCGAGTTCGGGATCGGCCCGCCGAGCTTGCGGTCGAGCACGATGCGGATGTCGCCGCACGTCGTCGTCATCACGATCGCGTAGCGCTTGCCCTTGGCGAGCACGGTGCCGGCCTTCTTGTAGCTCGGCTTCGCCTTGCCGGCGGCCGCGGGCTTCGTGGACGAGCAGCCGGCGGTGCTCGCCGCCTGGGCCGGGGAGGTGGCGATCGCAACGGCTGCGAGCGCCCCCAGCAGCAGTGGGAGTCGGAGTCGCATGCGCCTCAGGATGCCATGGCGGGCGCTCGGACCGGGACATCGTCAGTAGGCTTCGAGCGTGAGCCACGACCACCGCAGCGGCTATCTGCTGTTCGTGCCCTCGTCGCAGGGCTACCGCCTCGAGGAGCGCGACGGCCAGGCGCCCGAGCGCGACGAGCGCGTCGAGCTGGACGGCGCGGCCTACGTGGTCTCCCGCGTCGGCACCTCCCCCCTGCCGCTCGACGCGCGGCCGTGCGCGTACCTGCTCTCGTGCTGAACCGCCTGATCGACGCAGTCACGAACGCGATCGGCGACCACGGCGTCCCGGCCGTCTTCCTGCTCATGATCGTCGAGTCGGCCTGCCTGCCGGTGCCGAGCGAGGTCATCATGCTGTTCGCGGGCTACCTCGTCTCGCTCGACCGCATGGGCCTCACGGAGGCCGTGCTCGCGGGCACCGCGGGCAACATCGTCGGCTCGTGGATCGCCTGGGGCGTCGGCATGAGCGGCGGGCGCGTGCTGCTCGAGCGGCACGGCCGCTACGTGCACATCACACCCGCGCGGCTCGACATGGCCGACCGCTGGTTCGCGCGGCGCGGCGAGCGCATCGTCCTGATCGCGCGCTGCCTGCCGATCATCCGCACGTTCATCTCGCTGCCGGCGGGCATCGCGCGCATGCCGTTCTGGCGCTTCACGCTCTACACCGCCGTCGGGTCGCTGCCGTGGGTGCTCGCGCTCACGCTGCTCGGCGTCGAGGTGGGGTCGAAGTGGGAGGAGTGGCACAAGCGCCTCGAGGTGCTCGACTACCTCGTCGTCGCGGGGATCATCGCGGGCGTCGTGTACCTGGTCGTGCGCCGGAGGCGCGGCACGGCGCACGCATGACGCGCGCTCTGCCCGGGGACGAGCGCCTGCTGCTCTGGGCGCACCGGACTGCCTACGACTCACGCCTGCGCGGACAGCTGCACGTGCTCGAGACCGCCGTCCCCTACGGCGGCTGCGCGTTCGTGTACTGCCTGCTCGGCCTGCTCGCGCTGCGCGACGCGACGCGGCAGGCGGCGCTGCGCGCGATGGCGGCGGGCGTCGTCGCGTGGCTCGTCAGCGACGTGCTCAAGGTGCTCGTCGACCGCCCGCGGCCGTGCCTCAACCGCTACGCGTGCGGCGGGTACTCCTTCCCGGAGGGTCCCGAGATGGTGCTCGCCGCGGTGGCGGTCGCGGTCTGGCCGAGCTCGCGGCCGATCGCAGCGGTCGCCGCGCTCTGCGCGATCGCCGACGCGGGCGTCCAGCTCGCCTACGGCAACCACTGGCCGAGCGATCTCGCGGGCACGTGGGTGATCGGCGGGCTCATCGGATTCGTCGTTCCGCGCGCCGCGGCGCGGCT
>DASXXY010000215.1:0-6320 GCA_036502805.1 Gaiellales bacterium
GGCGGCAAGCTCGGCAAGGCCCGCCAGGAGTCGCGGCTCAGCGGCCCCGGCTCGACCGTCCGCGCGACCGGCATCTACGCGCTCGCCGAGCGCCAGCACCTCGATCTCGACACGTCGCAGGAGCACGCCGCGCCGAACGCCGTCAGCGACCTCGCCTACAAGGGCGCGCTGCGCGGCCACGCGCGCTCGGTCTGGCGCGGGATCATCAAGGTCGCGCCGGGCGCGCAGGGCACGGACGCGTTCCAGGAGAACCGCAACCTCCTGCTCTCGGGCCACGCGCACGCCGACTCCATCCCCGGCCTCCAGATCCTCGCCAACGACGTGCGCTGCACCCACGCCGCGACCGTCAGCCGCGTCGACTCGGAGCTGCTGTTCTTCCTCATGGCGCGCGGGTTCGAGCGCCGCGAGGCCGAGCAGATGCTCGTCACGGCGTTCTACGCCGATGCGCTCGGCCGCATCGAGAACGCCGACGTGCGCGAGCGCTTCGCGCGCGCGCTCGCCCTGCGCTCGAGCTGATCGGGCGGCGACGCAACCGCCAGGTTGCGTACGCTCCCTCCATGCGGATCCTCGTCCTCGGCGGCACGCGCTTCGTCGGCCGGCACATCGTCGAGGCGGCGCGTGCCCACGGGCACGTCGTCTCGGTCTTCAACCGCGGGCGCTCGCCCCTCCCCTGGAGCGACGTCGAGCAGCTCACCGGCGACCGCGAGGGCGGCGAGCTCGCTGCGCTGCGCGGTCGCGACTGGGACGCCTGCATCGACGTCAGCGGCTACCTGCCGGCGGAGGTGCGCGCCTCGGCCGAGCTGCTCGCCGGGCGCGTGGCGCGCTATGTCTTCGTCTCGACCGCATCCGTCTACGACCTCGCCGGCGCGGCGGCGGGCATCGACGAGGACGGCGCGCTGCAGGCCGTGCCCGCGAGCGAGGACGGCGTGCCGCCGCCCGTGCTCTACGGCGCGCGCAAGGTCGCCTGCGAGCAGGCCGCGGAGCGCGCCTTCCCCGGCCGCACGCTGATCCTGCGCCCCGTGATCGTCGCCGGGCCGTTCGACCCCACCAATCGCTTCCCGTGGTGGGTGGCGCGCGTCGCGCGCGGGGGCGAGCTGCTCGCGCCCGTCGGGCCCGCGGCGCCGGTGCAGCTGATCGACGCGCGCGATCTGGCCGGCTTCGCGATCGCGCTCACGGGCGCAGCCGCGACGGGCACCTTCACCGTCTGCGGCCCGCCGTCGACGTTCGGCGAGCTCATCGCAGCCTGTCGCAACGCGACCGGCAGTGACGCGGCGCCGACGTGGGTGCCGGAGCGCGTCCTGCTCGAGCACGACGTGGAGCCGTTCACGGAGCTGCCGCTGTGGCTCGACGACGACCCCGAGCACCGCGTCTTCTACACGTTCTCGAACGCCCGGGCGCGCGCCGCCGGCCTCGCGCCGCGGCCGCTCGAGGAGACGGCACGCGCCACCTGGGAGTGGCTGCAGGCCGTACGTGACGGCGCCGCGCCCGCGCCGCTCGCGGCCGCCTTCGTCGCTCGCGGGCTGTCCGCCGAGCGCGAGGCGTCGGTGCTCGCCGCCGCGCGCTCCACCTGAACCGGCGGTGTCCGGAACCTGACGAGAATGTGAATGGCGCTTAAAGCCTTCGCGCGGGGACTTCCCATGCCGCCGGACCTCGGGCATCCTGTGGCCGGTGAGCGGCGACAGCACGATTGATGCGATGGCGGCTGCCATCGGGCGCTTCGATCACGTCGACTGGCGGCTGCTCGCGCTGGCCGTCGTCTGCCAGCTGATCGGCTCGACCTGCCACGCGCACGCCTGGGGCAACCTGCTGCGCGCAGCGCGGCCCGATCGCCGCGTGCCGCGGGGCGCCGTGCTGTGCGCCCATCTCGCGGGCGTCGCGGGCAACGCCGTCGCACCCGCGCACGCCGGCGACGCGGCCAAGGTCGTGCTGATCCGCCGCGCGGTTCCGGGCACGCCCGTCGCGACGATCGTGACGACGCTCGTCGTGCTGACGGCCGTCGATGTCGTGCTCGGCGGCAGCGCCCTGCTCGCGACCGCGTTCACGCCGCTCGGCCCGGCGATCCCGCATCCCGGCCCGGCCGGCATCGCCCTCCCCCTCGCGCTCGTCGCCGTCGCCGCGACCGCCGCCTACCTCGCGCGCGGGCGCCTCACGAAGCTGCTCGACCAGATGCGCCAGGGCGCCGCCCTGCTCTGCCAGCCCGCCCGCTTCCTGCGCGAGGCCGTGACGTGGCAGGCCGGCGCGTGGGTCTCGCGCGTCGGCGTCGCGTTCCTCTTCCTGCACGCCTTCGGTCTGCCGGCCTCGCTGCTCGACGCCGTGCTCGTGATCGTCGTGACCGGGCTCGCGGGCGTCATCCCGTTCCTGCCCGGCGGCGTCGGAGCCCAGCAGGCGATGATGGTCTTCGCGCTGCGCAAGACCGCCTCAGCCGCGAGCGTCGTCACGTTCGGCGTCGGCATGCAGCTCGGCGTCACGCTGCTCGACCTCGCGGTCGGCCTGCTCGCGCTCATGATCACGTTCCGCACGCTCGCCTTCCGCGATCTGCTCGGCGCCGCTCGGCGCCCCGCCTAGACCCCGCTCCTCCGCCAGCGCCGCGAGCAGCGCGAGCTCGTCGCTGATCAGCCCGGAGACGCCGAGCGCCGTCGCGTGCTCGGCCTCGTGGCGCTCGTTGATCGGCCAGGACATGAGCAGCGGGGCGTGCTCGCGCAGCGCCTCGAGACGTCCGCGCTCGAGCAGGCGGAGGTGCAGCGAGGCGCCGTCGATGCCCCGGCCCGGGGCGAACGCGATCAGGCGGTCGAGCTGCGCGCTGCGCGCCGCCGATGCGATGCGGCGCGCGAGCGACGGGTCGATCTCGTCGAGCAGCGGCCAGGCGCGCGCGGACACGAGCACGGGTGCGCGGCGCCCGGCCTCGCGCAGCGACGCCGAGAGCAGCCTGGCGCCGGCGGGATCGCTGCCCTTGAGATCGAGCAGGAGCGCGGTCTCGGGCCGCACGCCCGCGAGCAGGTCGCCGAGCGTCGCGAACCGCCGCCATGGCGCCGCCAGCGCCCAGCGGTCCCAGTACAGCGGCAGCGCGCCGACCGTCTTCAGGTGGCGGAGCTCGAGCCGGCCCCGCCAGAGGTGCAGGTCGGCCTCGACCACGTCGGCGCCGGCCCCCTCCGCGGCGCGGACGCCCGCCGGGTCGTTGCCGGCGCGATGGGCGATCAGCAGTGGTGCGCCGACCACGTCGCCCCGTCGCCGTGGGCCTCCGGTGGATGCGGCGCGCGGCGCGCGCGGGCGTGGCTCAGGCTGCTCGCGAGCGCGAGTCCCGTGAGCGCCACGATGCCGCCGACGATCACGTCGAGCAGGTAGTGGTTGGCCGTCATCACGACGGCGAGGCCCATGGCCACGGGCATCAGGGCGCCGAGGACGCGGACGGCCGTGCGCGGGTGGAAGCGCGCGAGCGTGAGGCCCACGAGCAGATCCCAGCCGAAGTGAAGGCTCGGCAGCGCCGCGTAGCGGTCCATGAGCGATGGCGGCTGGAGCGCCCGGTAGGCGTGGGAGTAGGTCGTCACGGTGTCCGTCAGCCCGATGCCCGTGAGCCGCGGCGGCGCGACGGGGTAGGCCAGGAAGATCAGCATGCCGATCGCACCCGACGCGAAGATCGCCGTGCGCATCAGGCGGTAGGCCTCGGGGCGGTGCCGGAAGAGCCAGGCCGCGCTGACGGCGATCAGCGGCCAGTGGCCCCAGATGTAGACCCAGTTCGCGAGCGTCACGAGCAGGTGGTGGTGGATCACGAGCCCCTGCAGGTCGCCCTCGCGCGCGATGCCGAGCGTGCGCTCGAGGTGCACGAGCGAACGAGCGTGGGCGTCGGCGACCCGGGCGTCGTCGCTCGTCGCGGCGCGCACCCCGAAGTAGACGAGGAGCCCGGCGAGCACGAGCGCCAGCTCGCGCACCCACTCGCGCCGGGTGGGTTCCCCGGCCGTGCGCGCCCGGCCGTCCGAGCGCGGGTGGCGGGTGTGCGTGAGAACGCTGCGAACGCTCATAACAGCCCTTCGATGAAGCCTCCATTGATGAGGAACGCGAGCAGGCCGAAACCTGTTCCAGCGAGCGCCACGCGCCCCCAGCTCGCGGTCGCCGCCGCGCGCGGCAGCGGGCCGTGGATGACGTTCGCGGCGAGCACGCCCAGGCCGACGCAGGCGCTGCCGACGAGCGTGTCGAGCACGTAGTGGTTGCCCGTGCCGAGGATGACGACGAAGACGGCGGTCGGGTAGAGCAGCGTCAGCCACGCGAGCGGTGCGCGCGGACGCAGCCAGAGCAGGCCGCCCGCGAGCAGGACGGGACCGCCGAAGTGCAGGCTGACGGCCGCTGCGGTCTCGTTGCGGAGCGCGCTCGGGTGGCGTGGCGGCCCGTCCGCGAAGGGCACGCCGTGCACCCAGTGGGGCGGGGCCAGCGGATACAGCGCGAGCACGGCGAGCGCCGGCACGTGCAGGAGCGCGTAGGTCGTGCGCAGCTTCGGGTAGCGAACCGGATCGAGCAGGCGCGCGATCGCGAGGAACGCGATCATGACCGGCTCGTTGAGGTTGCGGTAGAAGCTCTGCGCCCCGTGCAGCAGCCACGAGCGCCCGTGCACGAAGCGCAGGACGTGCGGCTCGATGTCGATGTGCAGCGCGCGCTCGAGCGAGAGCCAGTCGCGCGCGTGCGCGAGCGAGACGCGCGTCGAGCCCTCGAGCGGGATGCGCGCGAGCTGCCACAGCCCGATGATCGCGGCGACGATCAGCATCTCGACCGGCAGGGGGTAGGCGCGGCGCAGGATCGCCGGCGCCGCGCGCGGGGCCTCAGGCACGGCGCGACGCGACCGCCGGCGCGGGGCGCGCCGTCGCGGTCGCGCGCGAGCTGCGCAGGACGAGCGAGCTCGCGAGCAGCGCGAGCGCGGCGACGCCGGCGCCCGCGAGCGAGTCCAGCAGGTAGTGGTTGCCGGTCGCCGTCACCGCGAGCGCCATCAGCACGGGATGCAGCACGGCGAGCACGCGCAGCCAGGTGCGTGAGGTGGCGCGGAAGATCGCGATCGCGGCGAGCAGGCTCCAGCCGACGTGCAGGCTCGGCATCGCCGCGTACGGATCGAAGCGGATCCCCGCGAACGAGCCGCTGTCGTGCCCGGCGAGGCCGACGGTGTCGCTGATGCCGAGGCCCGGCACGAGCCGCGGCGGGGCGGTCGGGAAGGCGACGTAGACGACGAGCGCGATCGCAAGCGCGATGAAGAGCAGCGTGCGCAGCTGCACGTAGAGCTCGCGGCGCGAGAGCGCGAGCCACACGAGCGTGCTCGCGACGATGGGGCCGAAGCCGACCATGTAGTAGGTCGAGAAGAACCCGCGCAGGGGCTCGAGCAGCTGCTGCACGCGCGCCTCGTGTAAGAGGTCCGCGTCGTGCTCCCAGCCGATCACGCGCCAGGCGTCGGCGAACGCGTGGTCGGGATCCGCGATCGACCAGCCGCGCACGGCGAGGTAGAGCGGATAGACCGCAGCCCAGAGCATGAGCTCGCGCACGACGAACGTGCGGGTCGTGCTGCGATTCGGATACGGGCGGCGGGTCGCCGCGATTGCCTCGTGCGCGTGCACTGCAGTCCTCGTTCCTCCGTCGGGCACGTCAGCGTGCCCTCAGCTAGAAGAACGTAGGTGCCCCGTTCTCGAATTCCGACGCGCGGGAGGCGTCAGGCGGAGGTGCGGGCGGTGACCTCGATCTCGATCTTCATGCGCGGGTCGGCGAGCCCGGCGACCATCATCGTGGCCGCCGGCAGCGCGACGCCGAGGTGGCGCCGGAGCACGGGCCAGCAGGCCTCGAAGTCGTCGGCGCTCGGCAGCAGGTAGCGCACGCGGACGACGTCGTCGAGGCTCGCGCCGGCCTCGGCGAGCGCGGCCGCGATGGTGCGCAGCGTCTGGTCGGCCTGCTCGGCGACGTCCTCCGAGATCGTCATCGTCGCGTAGTCGAAGCCGGTCGTGCCGGACACGAAGATCCAGTCGCCGTCGACGACCGCGCGCGAGTAGCCGATGTCGCGCTCGAACCTCGAGCCCGAGGAGATGCGGCGGCGCTCGCTCATGCCGCACCGCCCAGGAAGCTGCGCAGGGCGCCGGCCGTCTCGTCGAACGCCTCCCAGTAGAGCATGTGGCCGGCATCGATCTCGACCGTCGTGAGGCGGTCGCCGAGATCGCGCGCGAGCGCGGCGCGCAGCTCCGGCCGCACGATCTCCTCCTGCCCGGCGACGAGCAGCAGGACGGGCTTCGCGGCATCCGCGAGCGAGACCGCGGGGCGCGCCATCTCGCTCCACCCGGCCACGGCGGCACCGCGGTGGA